>CAJOOX010000111.1 GCA_905236195.1 uncultured Bacteroidales bacterium | reverse complement strand
GCTGGGCGCCGCCCACGGTACTGTAGGCCTCTTTCTCAGCCTCGGTGAAGTACCGTGCTCCCGGTGTCTTGTGACAGACACTGTCCATGGCCTGGTTGAAGGCGCGCACATAACGGTTGTACTCATTCGGGTCGCTCTGCTTGAGGATGCGCAGCGAGTCCTTGACCTCCTGGGTGAACATCTTTTTCTTCACCGCCTTGCGGATGGCTTCGTTGGTCTTCATCTCCCACGCTTTCATGTACTCGCGCGTCATGGTGTAGCCCTGCACGATGAAGAACATCGACATGTCGCTCTTCTTCTGGGGATTCACCTTATCGTCGCGGCGCGGCGATGCCAGAGCACCTTTCTTGGGTACGTGGTTGAGACGTATCTCGCCCGGAATCTCTTCCTTGATGTCGCCCCATCCGATGGAGGCGCCGGGAGGCGCCGTCTTGGAGTCGGGAGCGCCGCCCTGGATCATGAAACTGGGGATGACACGCCCGAAGAGCGAACCGTCGTAGTACCCCTCGCGCACCTTCTTGAGGAAGTTGGCTGTGGTGTTGGGCGTGTCGTCGTAGAGCATGACGGTCATATTGCCCATGTTGGTCTCAATCAGGACCTTGTGGGTCTGGGCCGTGGCGCCCGCCATGAACAGGGAACAGAGGACAAAGAGAAGCTTCCGTTTCATTTATTCGCCTCTCGAGTAGTTGGGAGCTTCCTTGGTGATGGTTACATCGTGGGGATGGCTCTCAAGGATGCCCGCATTGGTGATGCGTGTGAACTTGGACGTGGCGTGGAGCGTGGGGATGTCCTTGGCACCGCAGTAGCCCATGCCGGCGCGCAGACCGCCCACCATCTGGTAGATGACCTCGTTGAGGTTGCCCTTGAAGGGAACGCGCGAAACGATGCCCTCGGGTACGAGTTTTTTGACATCGGCCTCGCCCGACTGGAAGTAGCGGTCCTTGGAACCCTGCTGCATGGCATCGAGCGAACCCATGCCGCGGTAGGTCTTGAACTTGCGGCCGTTGAAGATGATGGTGTCGCCGGGACTTTCCTCCACGCCGGCGAGGAGCGAACCGAGCATGACGCTGTAGCCGCCTGCTGCGATGGCTTTGACGATATCGCCCGAGTAGCGGATGCCGCCGTCGGCGATGAGCGGGATGTCGCGGCCCCTGAGCGCCTTGGCCACCTCATAAACGGCCGAAAGCTGGGGCACACCGATGCCGGCCACAATACGGGTCGTACAGATGGAACCGGGACCGATACCCACCTTCACTGCGTCGGCACCGGCGTCGGCCAGATAGGTGGCAGCCTCGGCAGTGGCAATGTTGCCTACCACAACGTCGATGTCGGGATAGGTGGATTTAATCTTTTCGAGCACGCCGACCACGCCTTTGGAATGGCCGTGGGCCGTATCGACAACCACGGCATCCACACCGGCATCGACAAGGGCGGCGGTGCGGTCCATGACGTCGGCGGTAACACCCACGCCGGCAGCAACACGCAGACGGCCCTTCGTGTCCTTGCAGGCATTGGGTTTGTCTTTGGCTTTGGTGATGTCCTTGTAGGTGATGAGGCCCACGAGGTGTCCCTCGGCATCCACAACGGGAAGTTTCTCAATCTTATGCTCCTGAAGGATGTCGGCAGCGTCGAGCAGGTTGAACCCCACCTTGGCGGTGATTAGTTTCTCGCTGGTCATCACCTCGGAGATGCTGCGGTTGAGGTCTTTCTGGAAACGGAGGTCGCGGTTGGTGACGATGCCCACTAAGTGTTTCTGCTCGTCAACCACAGGAACGCCGCCGATATGGTAGTCGCTCATGATGGAGAGCACATCGCGTACCGTGGCGTTGGGTCGTGTGGTTACGGGGGCGTAAATCATTCCGTTTTCGGCACGTTTCACCTGCGATACCTGATGGGCCTGAGCCTCGATGGGCATATTCTTGTGGATGACACCGATGCCGCCCTCGCGTGCCATCGCAATGGCCAGCGATGCTTCTGTCACCGTATCCATCGCTGCCGAGACAATCGGGATATTGAGGGTGATGCGACGAGAGAAACGGGTGCGAAGGTCCACTTCGCGGGGCAGCACTTCCGAGTAGGAAGGTACCAGGAGGACGTCGTCGAATGTGAGACCGTCCATCACAACTTTATCTTGCAGAAACGACATCTTATTATATTTAATTATTTTATATTTTAGATTAAAATTACCGGATTCTTCACTCTTCACTCCGAAGATTCTTCACTCTTCACTTTTATATGATGAACATATTCGAAATAGACTCCTCGTTCATGAGGCGGCGGATGGTCTCGGCGAACATGTCGGCAATCGAGAGGATGTGCACCTTGGCGCACGAGCCGCGATAGGGAATCGAGTCGGTGAAAATCATTTCCTTGAGGGCGGAGGCCTCCACGCGTTCGTTGGCGGGACCGGACATCACGCAGTGGGAAGCGATGGCGCGTACCGAACGCGCGCCCTTCTCCATCATGAGGTTGGCCGCCTTGGTGATGGTGCCGGCTGTATCGACCATATCGTCACAGAGGACAACGTCCTTGCCCTCGACGTCGCCGATGAGGAACATCGAATCGACCACATTGGCTTTCTCACGGTGCTTCGAGCACATAACCATGGGCACACCGAAATATTTGGCATAGTTGTAGGCGCGCTTGGAGCCGCCGGCATCGGGCGATGCGATGACCAGATTTTCGGTGCCGATTTCCTGTTCGATGTAGGGGGCAAGCACCTTCGAGGCATAGAGATGATCGACGGGGATGTCGAAGAATCCCTGAATCTGGTCGGCATGCAGGTCCATCGTGATGAGACGGTCGATGCCAGCCGTGCTCAGCAGGTCGGCCACCAGTTTGGCGCCGATGGCCACACGGGGTTTGTCCTTGCGGTCCTGACGGGCCCATCCGAAATAGGGGATGACAGCGATGATGTGGGCTGCCGAGGCGCGTTTGGCGGCATCAATCATCAGGAGTAGTTCCATGAGGTTGTCAGCCGTGGGGAAGGTGCTCTGCACCAGAAATACATGTTTGCCGCGAATGGTCTCTTCGAAGCTAACACCGAACTCTCCGTCTGCGAAGGTCTGAACATTGAGGTTGCCGAGGGGGCAGCCCAGCGATACGCAGATTTTTTCAGCCAGGTAGCGCGATGCGCGACCCGAGAAGACTAAAAAATTGTTATTCATTTCGAGAATATTTTGTGCAAAGATAGTTCTTTGGGATGAGATGGCCAAATTTTTTCGGAATTAATCATCCGGATGAAACATTTTTATCAGAATTATCTGTGTTTTGCCTTCCAAAGCGGACAAAAATCAGAAACTCAGAACGGTGACATGGTCCGGAGCGACCGTCACTTCCACCGGCTCCTCGGGAAGATAGGGAATCTGCTGAGTCTCACCCGAGAAGAGGTTGGCCAGATTAAGTTTTTTGCCGCGCACCTTCAGTTCGCTCCAGGCCTCGTGCGGGATGCGTACCTTGACCTTCTGGTCGGAAGGGCTGAAGTTGGCAACCACCAGAACACGTTCCCTGCTGTCATAGCGCAGGAAGGCGTAGAGCCGCTGGGTGTCGAAGTCGGGATTGTCGAACTGTTTGTACTCCAGGTCGAAGAACTTTCCGGTTGAGAAAACCGGATGGGCGGCAACCGTTTCGAACAGCGTGCGGTAGAAACTGCGCACCTTCCGTTCCTCCTTGCCGAGGCCGGTGACACTCCACGCGTCGCCGCTGCCGTGCCACTGTGCGATCTTGGGCAGCGACCAGTAGTCGAAGATGGTGGTCCTGCCGTCGCGACCGCTGAAGCCTTCCTCGTCCATGCCGCGTTCGCCCAGTTCCTGTCCGAAATAAATCATGTAGGGACTCTTGCCCATCAGGGCGCCTACAGCCACGCCGGGGAAGGCCTTCTCGGGACTGCCGGCAAAGAAGTCGGAGGCGATGCGCTGTTCGTCGTGGTTCTCGAGGAAGTTGAGCATGTGCTCCTGGATGTCGCCCAGGGCCTGCCAGCATCCGGTGATGTCGGAAGCGGGTCGCTCCCAACGGATTACACCTTTTAAAGTGTCATAGAGACCCACCTTGTCGTAGAGGTAGTCGAAACCGGCTCCGATATAGGCGCGGTAGATGGCAGGCTCATAGATTTCCGCAATGAAGATAACCCCGGGGAAGGCCTGTTTGACCTGGCCGATGGTCCATTGCCAGAACTCCACGGGAACCATGTGGGCCATGTCGCAGCGGAAGCCGTCCACGCCTTTGCCTGCCCAGTAGAGGAGAATGTCCCGCATCTTGGTCCAGGTGGAGGGAACGGGGTCGAAGCATCGCTGGCCGAAGCACTGATAGTCGATGCCGTAGTTCAGTTTGACGGTCTCGTACCAGTCGTTGTTGCCCGGGCTGGGCGTAAAACAGTCGTTGCCTGTCACGCGTGCGGGATTTTCCACATAGCGGTCGTCGCCGCTGCCGAGGTCGAACCAGGGAGCGAACGGAGTTCCGGGGATGTAGTAGAAATTATTCTGGGGAGAAAATGCTTTCGAAGTGTCGTCGTCCTGTCCGAGGTCGCGGACATTGGCAGGTTTAAGGGTGGAGTGGTATTGGCGGGCTACATGATTGGGCACAAAATCGATGATGAGCTTCAGTTTGGCCTTGTGGGTGCGTTCCACCAGTGCGTCGAACTCGGCCATGCGGTCGGCCGGATTGACGGCCAGATCGGGCGAGATGCTGTAGTAGTCGGTGATGGCGTAGGGCGAACCGGCCACACCTTTCACCACGTGCGGATTCTGCCGGGGAAGACCGATGGCTGACCAGTCGGTCTGCGTCGCCTGTTGCAACAGGCCGGTGTACCACACGTAGTTGCAGCCCAGCTGACGGATGCTGCGCAGGGCCGAAGCCGTGATGTCGTTCATTTTGCCGCAGCCGTTTTCGGCCAGCGTTCCGTTGACGCGCCGTGTGGCATTCGTATTGCCGAACAGGCGTACCAGCATCTGGTAGATTACGATTTTGTTGTCGGTTGTCGTCTTACTCATGCTTACAGACAGTGAAAATAAGTGATAGCTTTGCCAAAATTTGTGCGCAAAGATAGCAAATATTCCCGACAGTTCCAAGAATTATCGTCAAAATCTTGCTTTTTGGACGATTTTTTAATTTTTCCGGCCCCGAATTACCATTATGTCAAAAATTTTACCTATCTTTGCAGCCGGAATTTTTGGGAATTCTCCCTAATTCCACGGTCGCCCGAATGGTGGAATGGTAGACACGAGGGACTTAAAATCCCTTGACCATTACGGTTGTGTGGGTTCGAGTCCCACTTCGGGTACAAAATACTCCCCTGCCGGCATCCGGCGGGGGAGTTATGTTATACTTGCGAAAACGGGTGCTGGGTGTCATCACATCTCTTCCATCGAAAGCCCGTGAAAGGACAGCTCATAGCCCTTGAATTGGTGAGTGGCCTGCAGGAAGGTCTCGACTTTCTGTTTCAGGATGCCTATGCTGATTTCATCCTTCCGCCGCTTGATTTCGAAGAAGGCCGCAGAGCCATCCGTCTCATCCTCGGCAATCAGGTCAATTTCATTCTCTCCTTTTCGGGCCCACCATCGGCCTATGCGGGTGTATTGCCCTGATTCTACGGCCACACGGTGATAATACCGTTCCAGCATCAGTCCGCTGAATGTATTGTAGTCGCGCCGGATAATCTCCTCCAGCTTGGCGTAATTCTCTATT
>CAJOOX010000110.1 GCA_905236195.1 uncultured Bacteroidales bacterium | reverse complement strand
GTCTATGACATGACGGGCTTTGCCCGGGGAGCCGATGTGTCTTGGCTCACCGAAATGGAAGCTGCCGGCTACAAGTGGTACAGCAAATCGGGCAGAGAGACCGAGTGTCTCACCCTCCTCCGTCAGATGGGCCTGAACTCCGTGCGTCTGCGCGTATGGGTCGATCCCGAGAAGGGCTGGTGCGGCAAGGACGACGTCATTGCCAAGGCCTGGCGCGCCCAACAGCTCGGCTTCCGCATCATGATCGATTTCCACTACTCCGACACCTGGGCCGATCCCGGCACCCAGAGCGTGCCCGCCGCATGGCAGGACTATGACATCGACCAGCTCCGCACGGCTGTCGCAGCCCACACCACCGAGGTTCTCTCCGCCCTCAAGGAACGTGGCATCGACGTCGAATGGGTACAAGTAGGCAACGAGACGCCCGACGGATTCCTCTGGGAACTGGGTCGCGCCTCTACCCATCCCGACAACTTCGCAGCCCTCGTCAATGCCGGCTACGATGCGGTCAAGGGTGTCTATCCCGATGCCGTCGTCATCGTCCATGTGGACAAGGGCGACAACCTCGGTCGCCACCAGTGGCTCTTCGACACGCTCAAGGCCCATGGCGGCAAGTGGGACTGCATCGGCATGTCGCTCTATCCCTCCGACGACGATTGGGAAACGCTCGTCGCCAACTGCCTCTCCAACATCTCCACCCTCTCCAGCCACTACGGCTGCAAGGTGATTCTGTCGGAGATAGGCATGGACTACAATTCGCCCAATGCCTCCGCCTTCGTGTCCCGTATTTACCAGGGAGCCAGCAACCTCTCTGCCTGCCTCGGCGTCTTCTACTGGGAGCCTGAATGCTACAGCTGGAACGGCTACAGCAAGGGTGCGTTCAACACCGACGGCACCCCCACCGATGCCCTCGATGCCTTTGCATGGTAACCGGAGCGGGACAGATATTTCCGCTTCTGTCTCCTCCCTCCCCCTAAACCCGACATCCCCGCAGTCCCTCCGGTCTGCGGGGATGTCAGGTTTCAGCCTCTGCACTGCCGCCGAAGTCTCGGTATAACAGGATTTTTACGCCCGCCAAACCACCTTTTTTACACTTTTTCTGCCCGATTGTGCCAAAATATAGAAAAAACAGAGTCCTTGGTGACCCTTTTCCGAATATCGCGCTATTTGGCGGGTGGAGGTGTCAATACGATGCACATTTGCCTGCCTTTTTGCACTTTTACCGCTCGCCTGTCCTGTAATTCACAAACTTTTTGTACCTTTGCACACGAATATACGACTTACACAGGCAGGATATGGATAGCTGGCATCCTTATGAAAGACGGATTCGTCTGTTTTCATAATACGGAACCGGGATGCGAATCCGCCTGTAAGCAACAAATAAAAAGATATGAGACCAATAGCAAAGAAAATATTCCTGCTGTCACTCGTCATGCTGGGTAGCCACACCTTCGGTGCACTGGCACAAAATGAAAACGAAGTGAGCACCTCGTTAAAGGCCGATGTGGTGAGCAGCTATATCTGGCGTGGCTTGCAACTGGCTCATGCCTCTGTTCAGCCCGAGATGTCAGTGGGATGGAACGGACTGAGCCTTTCGGCATGGGGCAACGTGGGACTGACCAATCACGAAGACGACGTGCGGGAGATTGACCTGACACTCAGTTACGAGACTGGCGGATTCTCGGTCGGAGTCTGCGACTACTGGACCGACGAGTACGACGAACGGTATTTCTATTACAGGAAAGAAAACACCGGCCATGCGTTCGAAGGCTTTCTGGGCTACGATTTCGGTCCCGTGGCCGTCGCATGGCAAACCATCTTCGCCGGACAGGATTATCAGGAGGAAGACGGCAAGCGGGCATACAGTTCTTACCTGCAGGTGTCCGCTCCATTTCGCTGGGTCGCCTGCGACTGGGAGGCTACGGCAGGCCTGGTGCCCTGGGCTTCCGACTACTATGGCACGACGGGCTTCAGCGTGAGCTACGTGTCGCTGCGTGCCACGAAGGACATCAGCATCGCCGACAAGTTCACGCTGCCGCTGTTTGGCCAACTGGTAGCCAATCCGGGCAGTCAGCATTTCTATTTTGTTTTCGGTCTAACGCTCAATGTACTGTAACCTATGAAACTGTTCAACACCGAAGAAGTAAACACCGGCCGGCAATGGGCCTTCGATTTTACTAAGTTTATAGCCATCTTTTCGATGGTAGTGGTCCACACGTTCATCTATATTTATGGCGAGGAGAATATGGACGCGGGATTCCAGTACCGCCTGAACAATATCTATGGCGGAGTGCTGGCTGCCCCGGCCTTCATGTTTGCGATGGGCGTTGGCGTGGCCTACAGCCGTCGCTCGGATGCAGTCATCATGGCGCAGCGCGGCTTGAAGCTCATCGTGGCGGGTTACCTGCTCAATGTGGTGCGCAGTCTGCCCCAGCTGCTGCTTTGGCAGGGCGGCTATGGCGAGGAGCACTACAGTTCGTTCCTCGAAGAACTGATGCTCTTCGACATCCTGCAGTTTGCCGGATTCGCTTTTCTGCTGCTTGCCTTGTTGCAATGGCTGAAGGCCTCGCCTACCGTTGTTCTGCTGACGGGCGTGGCACTGTCGGTCTTCGGCACTTTTGTACGCTTTGTCGATATGGGCAGCACATGGGCTAATCTGTTGTGCTACCCCATTGTGGGCATCCACGTGGGAGACATCTGGGCCAGTTTTCCGCTGGCCAACTGGTTCATCTTCGTGGCTGCGGGCTATTGGCTTGGCAAACTTATCCGCCGTTGCAACGACCTGGACCGTTTCTATGCGCTGGTGACACCCTTCAGCGGTTTCATCTTCACCGTCGGCATGATCTATCTCACCCACCGTGCCATGGGCATGTTCGCCGAAGGGAGCGACGACGCTTTCTATTACCTCACGCCGCTCGATGCGCTGATTTGCATTGCCGGAACGCTGTTGGTGTCAGGTGTCGGGCATTTCATTATGCCCCACGAACCCAAAGTGCTGTTCAACACTGTGAAACAGGTGGCCAACGACGTGACACGCATCTACCTGATCCACTGGATTTTCGTAGCCTATCTTGTAGGCGGATGCTTGTCGGGGATTTACGACTGGACACCGAACCAATTCATTGCCCTGTTCCTCGCGGTGCTTATACTCGTTGTCTCTGCCTGGCTGGCACGCAAGAAGCCATGCTCAAAAATCAAAATATAAACCGTTCCGTCAATCCGCGCCGACATTTTTTGGATGCTGGTGGAAATGTCCGTGGATAGAACAAAGGCAAAACCGACCCGACCAAAGATGCCATCGGCATCAAACATTGGTAGCTACCCAATCTGGCTCACCTGCAAAACCCCGTGTTTGCAGGTGAGCCCATAAATATGAATGTTTTCGTTAAGCCAAATGACCAAGACCATGCTTGCATGAGTTTTGGCATGGCGAGAAAACGAGCATGAATATGAACAATTAAACCAATGATTCATCCATATATTTCTCGCGAAGCGATCCCCATACATCTTCCCTCTTACATCTTACATCATCCCTCCTCCCAATCAACCAGGTTTCTGGGCAACGCGATTTTCTTAGCCTCACCGCGAGGTCCGTCAATATAATAGTTCTTTGCCATATAATCGTCGAACTGTCCCACAAACGCAGCGCGTATCCTGGCACACTTCTCGTTGATGGAATTCAACAGCGGGTTCGTTACATCCCCGATGCTCTGCAGGGCCTTTTCCGACAGGCCCAGCGGTCTCAGCTTCGCATAGATTTGTGTCAGCTCCTCCCGGTAGTC
>CAJOOX010000109.1 GCA_905236195.1 uncultured Bacteroidales bacterium | reverse complement strand
TATCCTAGGTGCTCCTAGGCAATCCTAGGATCAGAGTAATCAGAAAAAACAATACGATTATGGCAAAAAGAGATTATTACGAAGTGCTGGGCGTGGAAAAAAGCGCCAGTGCCGACGAGATCAAACGCGCCTATCGTAAGCTCGCATTGAAATATCACCCGGACAAGAACCCGGGGGATAAGGCGGCGGAAGAGAAATTCAAGGAGGCCGCAGAGGCTTACGAGGTGTTGAGCGATCCGCAGAAGAAGGCCCGCTATGACCAGTTCGGCTATCAGGATCCCTCGAGCTTCAGCCAGCAATATGGCGGCGGCTTCGAAAATATAAACGATATCTTCTCCCACTTCAGCGATATCTTCGGCGGAGGAAGAGGATTCGGCGGGTTCGCCGACATGTTCGGCGGTGACGGCGATATCTATATCAACGGACAGCGCGTACACATGGGTGGCGGCCGAGGCCGCAGCACGCGACAGCGCGTGATGAAAGGTCAGGACATCCGTATCACGGTGCCACTGACGCTGCAGGAAGTGGCATCGGGTGTGACTAAAAAGGTCAAGATCCGCCACAACGTGCAGGAAGGAGCGTCGATTGTAGAAAAGGAAGAGGTGGTGGCCCTGCCCATTCCCAAGGGGGCGGCCGACGGCCAGCAGTTCTCACTGCAGGGCAAAGGACATGCCTCCAATTCGGGCGGTCCGGCCGGCGACCTGATTATAGTGGTTCAGGTGAAGAACGACACCCAGCTGCTGCGCGACCAGGACGATCTGGTCTATAACCTGACACTGACATTTCCGCAGGCTGCATTGGGCGGTCCCGTCGAGATACCGACGCTGACGGGCAAGGTGCGCATCAACGTGCCTGCCGGCACGCAGCCGGGCACCATTCTGCGCCTCAAAAACAAAGGCCTCCCGAAATCGGAAGGCTACGGAACGGGCGACCTGCTGATCAACATCCTGGTCTATGTGCCTGAGAAACTGACCGACGAGGAACGCAGGCACATCGAAGCGCTGCGCGACAAGAGCGACTTCCAGCCGACACAGTCCAAGTGCGAGGCGATGTTCGCCAAGATCAAACACCTATTTAAATAATAAAATCGCCTCCCCGATGAAGGGAGGCGATTTTATTGGTGGGGTATAGGCTATCCTGGGACCGCTTCGCTATCCTGGGACCGCTTCGCTATCCTGGGACCGCTTCGCTGTCCTGGGACCGCTTCGCTGTCCTGGGACCGCTTCGCAATCCTGGGACCGCTTCGCAATCCTGGGACCGCTTCGCTATCCTAGGAGGTCCTAGGCTATCCTAGGTTATCCTAGGCTTTTCAGTAGCTGTTGCCGGATTCGATGCCC
The DNA here is from genome assembly GCA_905236195.1 of uncultured Bacteroidales bacterium. Classification (GTDB taxonomy): domain Bacteria; phylum Bacteroidota; class Bacteroidia; order Bacteroidales; family UBA3663; genus Liminaster. Next base: position 2,178 of record CAJOOX010000109.1, on the reverse strand, counting down.
TCGATGTCGTCGAGGCTCTGGTAGCCGTCGGCATCCATCTCTTCGGGGTCGAATTCGTCGGAGCCGTACATGTCGTCGTCGATGCCGCCCACAAGTTTGTCGAAGTCTTCAATCTGCTTGGGCGCCTTGCCCTTGGTGAGGGTTACTTCGGGAGTCATGATGTGGCGTTTCTCCTCGAGCGACTTAAGCTGCATGTAAAGATAGCGTTCGCACATGGGGTCGAAGAGGAACATCAGCTTCGCACCGGCATCCTTGCCGAAGGTGTCGTCAAGGTGGGTGCGGTCCATCACCTTAGTGACGGGCAGAACGGAATCTTTATCGTTCATGTCAATCATGGTGATCTCGTAGTCCTTGCTCCAGTCGTCGGCGCAGATGAAGAACGAGGTCATCTGATCGTTTTTGTATTTGCAGGTCTTGAGGATGGCGTCCTGCAGGTCCTGGAAGGTCGCAGTCGCATCGATGTCTATTTCCCGACGGAAGTCCTCGACCTCGTCGGAGAGAATTACAAAATGATAGACCATATTCTTTTTTTTTCTTTTTTCGATGTTTCGAGATTCCGAGATTTCGAGATTTCGATGGTTCTTTTTTCGAGATTTCGAGATTTCGATGGTTTTCTTTCGACGGTTTTTGTTTCGGGATTTTTGTCAGGAGCCGATCATGCTGCGGAGGATACCGCGGTCGGAAGAACGGATGAAATCGAGGATGTGGTCGCGTTCGGGGCTCTGCGGGAACTCAGCTTCGACCTTGTCGAGGGCATGGGTGACGTTGAGACCGGTCATGTAGATGATGCGATACATCTCCTGGATGTTGAGGATGGTCTCGGCGGGAATGTTGTGGCGACGCAGACCGACGGTGTTGAGACCGACATAGACGGTGGGGACGCGGGCGGCCATCGTGTAGGGCGGCACGTCCTTGTTGATCTGGGCGCCGCCCTGAATCATGCAGTAGGCGCCGATGTGGGTGAACTGGTGGATGAGGGCACCGCCGCCGATGACGGCGTTGGGCTCAACGACCACCTCGCCGGCCATCTGGACGCAGTTGCTCATGATGACGCCGTCGGAAACATAGCAGTCGTGAGCTACGTGACAGTAGGCCATGATGAGACAGTGGCTGCCCACGTGGGTCACCTGCTTGGAGGCCGTGGCGCGGTGGATCGTGACACACTCGTGAATCTGGGTGTAGTCGCCGATTTCAGCGGTCGTGTATTCGCCCTTGAACTTGAGGTCCTGGGGCGTGGTGGCGATGCATGCGCCGGGGAAGATATGGCAGAACTTGCCGATGCGTGCACCGGGGAATACGGTGACGGAATTTTCGAGTACAGTGCCTTCGCCGATTTCAACGTCGTCGTAAATGACACAGAACGGACCGATTTTCACATTCGGGCCGATTTTGGCGTTGGGATTGACGGAGGCAAGGGGAGAGATAAGTTGTTCGCTCATATATTTGAAGTTTTACTCTTTGTTCTTGATAATCTGAGCCATGAACTCGGCCTCACTCACAATCTTGTCGCCCACAAAGGCGTAGCCCTTCATCTGGGCGCAGCCGCGTCGCAGGGGCGTGAGGAACGAAACGTGGAAGATGAGGGTGTCGCCGGGCACCACTTTCTGACGGAACTTCACGTTGTTGATGCTCATGAAGTAGGTAGAATATTTCTCAGGTTCATCGACGCAGTTGAGCACAAGGATTCCGGAGCACTGGGCCATGGCCTCGACCTGCAATACCCCGGGCATGACGGGTTCTTCGGGGAAGTGTCCCTGGAAGAAGGGCTCGTTGGCTGTGACATTCTTGATGCCGACGCAGTAGTCATTGGGCTCGCAGGTGATAATCTTATCGACCAGTTGCATGGGATAGCGGTGGGGCAGGATGGCCTTGATGCCGATGTTGTCGAGCAGCGGTTCCTTGTTGGGGTCATAGACGGGTGCCTGCACTTCGGTGCGACGCATGTCCTTGCGCACAGCACGTGCGAGTTTGTTGTTGATGCCGTGGCCGGGACGGGTGGCTACGACGCGGCCCTGGATGTATTTGCCGATCAGGGCGAGATCGCCGATGAGGTCGAGCAGTTTGTGACGTGCAGGCTCGTTGTCCCAGGTGAGGGACCGGTTCTGGACGTAGCCGAGGTTGTCGGCCGAGGGAGCCTGTGTGTGGATGACGGCTGCGAGTTTGTCCATTTCGTCCTGG
>CAJOOX010000108.1 GCA_905236195.1 uncultured Bacteroidales bacterium | reverse complement strand
CGGCCACACGGCGACGCTGTGCCTGCGACGGACGGCGCCACCAGCCGAGTTGGGACATCAGACCCGAGAGGACCACCTCCTCGACCGAGATGGGAAACAATGTGTCGATGTCGCTCTTTTGGGGCAGGTAGCCGATGCTGATGGTGTCGGTCTCTGCTCCCTCCTTATTATAATAATGTATAGAACCCGCAATGGGGACCAGCAGTCCGACGATGCTTTTCACCAGCGTCGTCTTGCCGCCCCCGTTGGGGCCGATGATGCCTATCCATTCACCGCGTTCTATCTTGCAGTTCACATCCGTGAGCACAGGGCGCGAGTCGTAGCCGGCAGTGAGGTTATTGATGCTGATCAGCATGTATCAGGGCTAAAAGTTCATCTACCGCATTCTCCGAGGGTATATTGCGTTTGACGCATTCCTTGCCGCGGTAGAGGGAGACCATGCCGGGGCCTGCGCCGACGTATCCGTAGTCGGCATCTGCCATTTCGCCCGGACCGTTCACGATGCAGCCCATCACGGCTATCTTGAGGTTCTTGAGACCCTGAGTCGATGCCTTCACGCGGGCTACGGTCTGCTGCAGGTCGAACAGTGTACGGCCGCACGACGGACATGAGATGTATTCCGTCTTGGTGAAGCGGGCACGGGCTGCCTGCAGTATGGAGAAGCCGGTTTCGATGAGTTGTTCTTTGGTGAAGCGTTCGCTGTTAATCACGATGCCGTCCACCAGTTGGTCGATAAGCATCACTCCGTAGTCGGCTGCGGCTTTGAGTTGCAGATCCTCCAGTTGCTCGTCGTCATAGAATCGGGATATCACGATAGGGTTCTTACAGCCGGCGTTGCGGAGCGTGAAGATAAAAGCTCGCCAGGTGCCTACGGGATTGGTGCCGTTGCTGCGCGCAATAACCGGCAGGGTGGGTCTCTCCAGCAGGTAGTCCACCACCGAGTTGTCGTACATCAGTTCCTGCAGGCTGTAGCTGGCCATGCACTCCGACGAGAGGTCGGCGCCTGCCGAGGTGGAGCCGACGACGCACACGGGCTGTCCGCCACCCAGAATGCCGCACTTCGTGCTTGGGAAGCGCTGCGGATGGATGGGGTCGTAATAGTCATGTTTGTCGGGACCTGTCTGGTAGTGGGAGTCCTTGCGCGCTGCAATATAATCCACCAGGGCACGGGCTACGGGAATCTCGCATTCCGGGTCTTCGCTCAGCGACACGCGTACGGTATCGCCGATGCCGTCGGCCAGCAGGGCACCTATGCCCACGGCCGAACGGATACGTCCGTCTTCGCCTTCGCCGGCTTCCGTCACGCCCAGGTGGATGGGGAAGTGCATGTCTTCCTTGTCCATGTTCTGAACCAGCAGACGCACGGTACGCACCATGATGGTCGTATTGGAGGCTTTGATTGAAATCACCACGTCTGTGAAATTCTCTTCTACACAGATGCGCAGGAATTCCATACACGACTCCACCATGCCGGCAGGTGTGTCGCCGTAGCGCGACATGATGCGGTCGGACAGCGAACCGTGGTTCACACCGATGCGTACCGCCGTGTGGTGTTCCTTGCAGATATTAAGGAACGGAACCAGACGTCGGCGTATCTTCTCGATTTCCTGGGCATATTCCTCGTCGGTGAACTCCAGTTTCTTGAAGGTGCGGCCCGGATCGACGTAGTTGCCCGGGTTGATGCGTACTTTCTCGACGATGCCGGCAGCCACGTCGGCCACGTTGGGGTTGAAGTGGATATCGGCTACGAGGGGCGTGGTGTAGCCGTCTTTGCGCACCTGTTCCCGGATGGGCGCCAGGTTCAACGCTTCCTTGGTGCCCTGTGCTGTGAGACGTACCAGGTCGGCTCCGGCATCCACAATGCGTTCTATCTGGGCTACCGAACCCTCCGTGTCGTTGGTCGACGTATTGGTCATCGACTGGATGCGGATGGGGTTGTTACCGCCCATCTCGAGGTTGCCGATGTGTACGACACTCGATTTGCGGCGTTGATAGTTATACATGATCAGTTGGTTTTGTAGTCGTATTTCAGTTCTTTGAGTTCGTTGTTGGCTTTCACGATCTTCTGGGCCAGATTGGCCTTGTATGTCTTGAACCGGGCTGCCAGTTCGGCATCGCCCACGGCGAGAATCTGAATGGCCAGAATGGCTGCATTCATGGCACCGTTGAGGGCCACCGTGGCTACTGGTATTCCGGGAGGCATCTGTATCATGGCCAGCATGGCATCGAGGCCTTCGAGCGACGAGACAAGGGGCACTCCGATTACGGGAACGGGTGTCGAGGCGGCAATTACGCCGGCCAGGTGAGCGGCCATGCCGGCACCGGCGATGATGACTTTGATGCCGCGTGCTTCAGCGGTGCTGGCAAACTCTTCCACTTCTTTGGGGGTGCGGTGGGCCGAAAGGGCCTGCATCTCGAAGGGCACTTGGAATTCATTGAGAAGGTCTGCGGCCTTCTTCATGACGGGAAGGTCTGACGTGCTTCCCATAATGATCGATACAGTAGGAGTCATATTATTGGCGGTTAATGGTTAACGGT
>CAJOOX010000107.1 GCA_905236195.1 uncultured Bacteroidales bacterium | reverse complement strand
GGAGTCAAATATACACTTCCCATTGACATGGAAAGTGAAGATTTACTTCATCAAGTAACTTGAAACTTCTCAATCTTTCAAAGAACCTGTAGAATGGAAACCATTCTGAAGAGCGGAAAACGGGACTCGGACCCGCGACCCCGACCTTGGCAAGGTCGTGCTCTACCAACTGAGCTATTTCCGCAGAGACTTTAGACTTTGTTTGATCAAAGACCTTAGTCTAAGTTTGTGGGTGAAGATGGATTCGAACCACCGAAGTCGTAAGACAGCAGATTTACAGTCTGCCCCATTTGGCCACTCTGGTATTCACCCTGCCAATTTGCGCTCCAAGATGGGCTTGAACCAACGACCCCATGATTAACAGTCATGTGCTCTAACCAACTGAGCTATTGGAGCTTGTTTTCCAATTGCGAAGTCGCTGAAGGCAACTTCGTTAAATTGGAGCGGGTATAATTGACTATTTGCTAAACGCCAATTTGTCAATTTTGCGGTTAAGCGGGTGCAAAGATAGGAGAAAGTTTTTAAACTACCAAATTTTTTGACGAGAATTTTTGAAAAAAGAGTAAGTTTTGGCATTTTAGGGCACAAAAAAGACGTTTTTTCGAAGTGGAGATTGCAAAATCAGGTAATTTTACGTATCTTTGCAGCATGAAAGGACTGCTATCCATCGTCACCATCTGCAAAAACAACCAAGCCGAGCTGGAGGCTACCATCCGTTCTGTCATAGACCAGAAGACGGATGAGGTGGAGTATATTGTGGTGGACGGAGGGTCGGAAGACGGCTCGGCGGCCCTGCTGCAAGAATATGCCCCATATATAAATATAGGTATCAGCGAGCCGGACGAAGGCATATACGACGCCATGAACAAGGGCATGGCGCACAGCAGCGGGGCGTGGATCCTCTTCCTGAATGCGGGAGATGTGCTGGCGGAGGGTGCCATCGGGCACTTCAAGGGGGCGGTTGTGAGTCTTGGAGACGAAGTTGTCATATATGGAGATCACTATGAGGGCGGCAAACTGAGACACGCCCGAGAGCCGGAGTTCCTGAAGAGGCACATGCCGTGCTGTCACCAGGCGACGTTCTTCCGCAACACGGGCTTCCGTTTTGACACACGTTTCCGGCTGGCCGCAGACTACGACCTCATGCGTAAGATATGGGAAGAGAGGGGGGGCGCAGCCTTCAGGCGCATCCTCCACCCTATTGCCGAATTCGACACGACGGGACTTTCGTCGACGAACATCGTCCTCCAGCGCCAGGAATACCTCCGCATCTACAGCCGCTATCCCAAGACGTTGTTCTATTGGGCCTTTTGGCTGCTGACAAAGCTGCGGCTTCCCGTGCGGCTGCACTATGCGCGTTCACGCTGAATGACCCGTGGGGCCTCACAGCAGACTCTCGACAATCTGGTTCCACTGGTCGGCCTTGACGGTGGACACATCGGCATTGAATGCCCTGGCGGCCAACTTGCGACGGGTATAGTTGATGGCCTGGGGCGTTTTGTGGACAATGTCGGCTATGGCCGATTGAGAGAATCCCATGCGGATAAGCAGCGAAACGCGACGTTCGTCATCGTCCATGAGGGTGACATGCGCGAGGCGGGAGAGGAAGCCGGGACTTTCGCGCCGGAAGAACGTCTCAATCAGCTGCCATGTGGCGGCCGGAGCTTTGTGGTCGCGCAGCAGGGTGGCATAGAAAGGCTCTTCTGTGAGTTGCATCCGTTCACGGGTGAGATTGGAGACGGGTTGTCCGGGATGTGCATCATGCGACTGAAGCTTCTCCTGGAGCTCAGCTATCTGCCGCCGGCTCTCCTCCCGAAGCGACTCGTAGTATTGCTCCGAGCGCAGACGTTGGAGTTCGAGACCCTGAAGGCGGCGAGCCACCTCCTCACGCTGCTGTTTATACCTATTATATATAATATAGGAGACCATCGCACAAACGGCGAGCAGAACCAGCAGGCCGAGGAGCAGAACCGTGCGCTCCATATCGGCCTTCTCCAATGCAGCCTGTGCGGCGGCTATCCTGCGTTGATTCTCATAGTCGGCACGGAGGGCGGCAATCTGTTCACGCATACTCTCTGCCACCCTTCGGTTCAAAGCCCTGCGATAGGTTTCAATATCCAAAACGGCCGGCGAGACTCCCTCCTTTCGCCATATCATGTCTATGGAGCACTCTGCTTTGAAACCGTAGGCACACAGCTTATCATATTCTGAGCCTATGCCGATAATCCTGTCGGCATACATCCTTGCAGAATCATACTGATGCGAATGAAGAGCGCCATAGGCTTCCACGATGAAAGTCTCCACGGAAGAACGTTGCGACTGGCTGATCGGGTTATGCTCCATCAGTACGGATGGCGTGATGTTATAAAACTTCCGGACGTAATATGCCTTCCGAAGTTCCAAGCGGATTCTCTGCTCTTCCTCAGCGTTCCCGGCAGCAAGAGACAGCAGATATGCGACCTCATTATTGATACTGTCGCTGCAACGCGCGTATAGAAGATAATTTGAAATCAGCGCAACGGTGTCGCCCAAAGCCCTGTTGACTTCTATCGCTTTCCTAACTTCGGCACCGCCTTCCTCCATCATGCCACGGTTCACATAGAACAGCGCATTGGACGAATGCTCCTTCGCCTCATCACTCAGATTTGAAACTATTCTTTCCTCTTGTTCGGAGGTACAAGAACAAAGAGTTGCAACTATCAGAAAAACATACGACAATATTCTCATATTTATAAAAATTTTGTTGCAAATATAATTTTTTTAATGACACATCCAGAAATGAGACTTCAAAAAATATTCAAATTTGCAAGTTAAAGCTGTTTTGAATATTTTTTGAAGTGAAAAATCACAATAATTTTCTTTTCCTCTCTATCTTTGCACCCGAAACATGCATGCTTTGCAGACCGACTGCTAAAAAGGGGAAAATTCCGAAAATCCTATAGAGTAGGAATAATAAAATTTTCAAAAATGAAAAAATTTGTTATTTTAATGCTTTGTCTTGTATGCTCAGGAGTAAGCATAGAAGCCAATGCTCAAACTGTTGTTAAAACCTCTTGTGGAAAAGTAGTTTATATGCCTTCTATGACAGAAGATTGGTTCGAAACATTTGGAGATTTAGCAGACACAATTGACGACATCAATTATATGATGTGTGGCACTCATATAAGTGGTTTTGACATAATATTATAATCTAAAAACAGGCTGTGCCCTTTGTAGCGCAGCCTAATTTAAACTCACTAAAATGAAACGTTCACTAATTTCCATCTTCATATTATTATACTATTTCATGGGTTCTCATGCCCAAATTCAAATTACTTCAGATAAACCGCTAAACACGTTTGCTAAATTCCCCAAACAAGAAAGCAAGGGAATGAGTCAAATAAAATGCGTATATCAGCATATAGCAATTGACCCATATCTGAACAATGAACAAAGGACAGAACGGACTATGGAGGTATTATTACTGAATGATACGTGCAGCCTCATTCGAAGTTATGGATGGTATCAAATCGATTCTGTCATAAACCAGAAAGGCAGAAACAGAGTAAAATACTCGGAAGCTTTTCAGTTGTCCGCTAAATACAAACCGGGCAAAACTGGAGGAATTTACAGAGCCAGCAACATCGTCAAGGAGTTTGGAACGATGTTTGGCACCCACTATTACTATACAGAGCATGAACCCCAAATTAACTGGCAGCAGCATGATAGCTACAAAACCATATGCGGACACAAATGCAAAAAAGCCTCTACTAATTACCGAGGGAGACATTGGGAGGCTTGGTATGCCGTCGATTTTCCATTTAAATATGGCCCGTATAAATTCAATGGCCTTCCCGGGCTGATTTTAGAACTTTATAGTTTAGATGGCGAACATCGGTATGAGGCGCAATACGTAGTGTCAAGTTCGGAACATATTCTTGTCGACATCATAAGAGAAGTCCTTACAAACAGAGAAACATACTTCAAAACATTAATGAACTACAAAACAAACTCGACAGAATACTTCGAGCAATTCACATCATCTACTATGCAATATAGAAGAATGTTTTTCAATCCTATTGAAAAAGATTTTGACTTTATCCAAAAAGATACGAAATGAAAAGTCTCCCTTTCCTTGTTGCATTAGAGTTCGCCTGCAGCCTCCTTTCGGCGCAAATTATCGAGTTGCCTAATGTCGATTTTCTAGCGCCTTTAGCGAAAGTTCACAATGACACGACAGACTATTGGGTTGGCGGACTACGAACCCCTATGGACCGAAATTTAGAAGACGTACTGCGTCGCATCCCCGGCATCTCCATTTTGGGAGATGGCACAATCTACTATGGCAGTGATCCCATCAGCCATTTCTATATCGAGGGAATGGATCTGCTGGGAGGTGATTATACGCTCGCTACACGCCACATCCGCCCTGAGGACATCGACACCATCAGTGTACTCGAACGGCACCAGCCCATTCGTGCGCTTCAAGGTGTGGAGTTCAACAGAGCTGCTGCCCTCAACCTCCGTATCAAACCTAACCGACATCTGCACCCAATTGGTTATGTACAAGAAGGAGCGGGTACTAGCGATAACGCGCTTGGAATACTGAAGGGGCATACACTCCTGATAGAAGCCAATCGACAGCAATTGGCCTACCTCTCGGGATTAATACACCATTCAGAAAGTGAACGCAACAATTCCACTATCGAGACAGACACCCAATTAGAAACCTTCAAGAGCCTTTTTAACGAGAATCTCTTCGGACAGCCCTCTGTACCCGAACAGCGCGTTGTCGACAATCAATCAGCCGAGGTGTCTTACAACGTTATACAGAAGTTCAAAAACGACTGGCAGATTAAAGCTAAAGCCAACTACGACGGTGAACACAAAGTTTCGGAGGTGAACCGGCAGAGTGAACTCTACATTGGTGAAGGTTCTATCTGTAAGGACGAGACTAACAACTCCATCCGTCGCAGAAATTCGGGATGCGTGAAGTTAGATGCTCAAAGAAATGCCTCTGATTTGTACTTCACCCACGTCAGCACCCTCACCTACTCACTTAAAAATAACAGCTACAGCATTAAAAATGTTTCCACAGGCGATATCCTCGAGTCACTGTATATGCCTCTCTTAAATTACCGAGGCGAGACAATGGTAATCTTCAACAAGGGAGATAACCAATGTAAAATCGAAACGCGCTTTGCCTTGACCAACGCACCAGAGCAACGGATGACTTTCGGCTATGATTCTTTGGACGTGGCAGAAGGATGTCAGGTTTACAAAGGCACAAGTTGGGCATTCGAAGTGAATACAGGTTATCAATATGCGTTCAAATCCTCATTCTATGTCGGCACTACGCTCTTCGTCCGTATGAATGGGGACCATCTACAATCGCAATATGAGATGCAGGATTCCATTTTGACTTCAAGCGCTTTATCTGGTTTAGTGACCCGTTTCATTGCCAAACCCTATGCAATATTCTCACATGCAAATTTTCGAGCTAAGTTCAATACCCCAGTCATCTGGTATCTATCACGTTTCGAATATGATGCCTCAACGCAGCATTTTCACAAGCCCTTCATGGGTCTTGACTGCGAGTTGTCATACAAATGGACGCCAGCGTTATATACAGAAATCAATGCAGGAATGCAATGCAACTACGGCAATGTCTACGACTACATGCAAAAACCTTTTCGCACATCATATCTCGAAACTGTCACCTATGGTGCCGGAGTACTCGATCAACAGAAGAATTGGTATGGTGGCATCATGCTTTGGTATCGCAACCCGATCCTGGGGAAATCAACCTTGCTTACACTCTCATATAACCGTTACGAAAACTCCATACAAAGAAGAGAAAGCGTATCAGATGCAGAGATTCGTTCAACTACAAAAATAGGCAAGAATTTTCAACACCAGTTCTCTGCCATACTGATGTCTACCAAAAACTTCTATGACCAACACCTTACACTCAAACTTAATGCAAGCTATATGTTCATCAATCAGGAATATAACAGAACCAGGTTGCCCCTCGATGTTAACATCCATCATCAGGACTACAAACTTACACTCAAAAAATCAATGTTGTCCAAGCGACTCTCCATCCAACTCACCGGCAGTTACGGCCGTTCACTGTCTCTCTATAATCTTCTTGGGCGTGCCACCCAAAGTTACACAGACAAGTGGACAGCCGAGGGCAAAATCTCGCTGATGTTAACAGAAAAGTGGGAGTTCTATACTTCTTTCCAGAGCCAATGGCTCAATCAGCAACATTGGCACAGGGACAAATATTGGGACGGGGGAGTGAGGTGGTTTAATGGAGACCACGAGGTGGAAATCTCTGCCACCAATCTTCTTAATAATCAACATTGGATAACGCAGCAATATTCCGGTCCCGATTCCTACCGCTACGACTACAGACTCCGCCCCCTCGAAATCACTTGCGCTTATAAGTACAAATTCTAAGTAATTGTTGTGAGATTAGCATTTAAATTCAAAAAATATCATAAACTAATTTTGAATAGTTACTTACCAAACGGGACTTCAAAAAATATTCAAATTTGCAAGTTAACGCTGTTTTGAATATTTCAGACACACTTTTATGGACCTTTTGGATGCCGGGATACAGGAACCAAGGCGTAAAGCGCGGTCCGGTTGCCACATATGGGCGACAAGCCGGTAAAAAATCCGGACGTAAATGAAATGCATCTGCCTCGCCGCAATGTACCTTTCAGACCCCTGTAGCGGGACTCAGATTCGGAGAATAAGGGAGATAAGGGGGCGGGGAGTGAAAAAAAGGCAAAAAATTTCGTTATTTTCGATTTATTTCGTATATTTGCAGCCGAGAATCCGCAAAAAATGAGAATACTACTGATAGGAGAATACAGCAATGTGCACCATACCCTGGCCGAAGCATTGCGCCGGCAGGGGCATGAAGTGTGGCTGGTGTCGGACGGCGACGGGTGGAAAGACTATCCGCGCGACGCCGACATCTCCCGCACCAAGGACGGATGGAGAGGGTCGTTGGAGCTGATTCTGAAAGTGGCCAGGCTACTGCCCCGGATGAGAGGCTGGGATGTGGTGCAAATCATCAATCCCGCCGTCCTATACCTCACCCCGAAGTGGAACCGCTGGTTCTTCAACTATCTGAAAAGGAACAACCGGCGGCTTTCGCTGGGATGTTTCGGGGATGACTATGCTGTGATACAAGGCATGAAAAACGACCGCCATTTTGATTATACCGACCTGTGGGCTGACGGCAAAGCGCTGGACTTTCCCCAAAACCGCAAACGGCTTGCCCTCTGGCTGTCGGACGAGAGACGCGAATTATGCCAAACCGTTGTGGAGGGGAGCGATTATCTCATTCCCTGTCTCTATGAATATTGGAAGGTATATAATACGGCAGAAAATCAGGACCGGCTGCATTATATCGGCCTGCCCGTTGAAGACCCTCTCCCGCCCTCCTTAAAGGGGGAGGCCAAGGTGAAAGTCCTCGTCGGCATCCAGAAGGCCAGGGGCAACGCCAAGGGAACGGACCGGATGCTGCCGCTTCTGGAACGTCTGGCCGCAGAACATCCCGACCGGATTGAACTTCACAAAGTGGAGAATGTACCGTTTGCCCAATACCGGCAACTGCTAGAGGAAGCCGATGTGCTTGCCGACCAGCTTTACAGCTACACCCCCGCTATGAACGCGCTGGCCGCGATGGCGGAAGGAACCGTTGTTATATCGGGCGGAGAAGAAGAGTACTACCACTTTATTGGAGAAACAGAACTGCGCCCCATCATCAACCTCCGTCCGGGCGAAGACGAGGAAAACTACAAAACACTCTGCGACGCACTGCTGAACCGAGAAAAACTGGAGCAGCTCTCAAAGGAAAGCCGCGCTTTTGTGGAGAAATACCACAATGCCGACCTCATCGCAGGTCAATATCTGGAAATCTGGGGCGGAATTACGCATTCCGAAGAAAGACGGTCTCCATCCTCCTCCGAACCGATTCATATCACTGCTGCCACCGATGCTGCCTACCTGAAATACTGTGCGTCGATGTTGCTGTCGCTGACAGACCATCACCATGAGGAACCGCTGGAGATTCATCTGCTGGTGAACAGTGTGAGCCAAGAAGAGTTGGATTATCTGAGCAGCCTGATCGACAACGAGATTCATCATATCCACTATTACCCTGTCGAAGACACCCGCCTGGAAGGTCTGCCGCAGGGCAAAGAACAATACATCTCGCGAATGACCTACAGCCGTCTGTTTCTGGGCGAGATTCTGCCAAAGGATATCGGCCGGGTAATCTATCTGGACTGCGATATCCTGGTGGAAGGGTCGCTACGGGGACTGTGGGGCACATCATTGGAAGACAAACTGCTGGCAGCAGTTGAAGACCTCAACAGCGCCGACATCACCATCTACGGCCGGTTGGGCATCAATCCCCGGGAGCATGTATATTTCAACGCCGGCGTCCTGCTGCTCAATCTCGAAAAGTGGCGTGAGTGTGATTGCCAAAAGCGTGCGCTCGAGGCAATCGCCAGCGGACGGAATCTGGAATACGGCGACCAGGACATCCTGAACCTGCTGGCTGTTGGACAAACCTGCTGTTTACCGCTTCGATACAACCTGCAGGACTTCCTGCTGAGACAGAAAAAGCCGCCCCTCATGCGAGAGGCAGCTTTAGAAAACTGGAACAATGAGTTGGATTATCCTGTTATCATCCACTTCACATGGACTTCCAAACCCTGGAGTTACCGCAGTTTCAATCCTTACGGAAAACGTTTCTGGGCCTACTTTGACCAAAGCCGATGGAAAGGCGAACGTCCCAAGTTCACACTAAAGGAGAAACTCTGGCGGTGGGCCTACCGGACGGGTATTCGGTTCAACATCGTCAACCGCTACCGGCCCGTCTGAGCCGCGCCCTCATCCATTCAAATCCCTGATGATTTCATCCAGTATCTGCCGCAGGTTGCTTTCTGGACCGAAATAACCCATTGTCCTGTCGGAAAATCCCTCACCCATCGCCAGCGGAATATCTTTGGCCTGTTCCATCATCTCCTGACCATGAGGCGTGAGGGAGACAATCACCTTGCGCTTATCCGTCTTATCCTGGCGGCGCACCAGAATCTTCTGGGCCTCCATACGCTGCAACAGCGGAGTGATGGTGTTTGTTTCCAGAGCCAGCCGCTTGGCGATGTCGTTCACCGGCTGGTTATCCTGTTCCCAAAGCACCATCAGCACGAGATACTGGGGATAGGTTATACCCAATTTCGCCAGATGCGGCTGATAGTGTTTGGTGATAAGACGCGAAACCGTATAGAACCGGAAACAGAACTGGTTTTCGAGTTTGAGATTATCGTAAATCATATTATCGTCTGTAAGAATGCATCAGAGCATTTCCAGCAGATAGTTGTCGTAGCCGACCTTCTCGATGAGCTGGCGGTGCTGACGGTTCCAGTCGATGTGTTCCTTCTCGTCAACAATCCACTTCTGGATAAGCTTCTGCGTGATATAGTCGTCAGCGAAAGCGCTCAACATTTCGGACATTGTCTTGATGGCGCTTTCGTCGGTGCCGCCCTCGAGATCCAGACGGAGCATATCCTTCGGTTCGTCGGTGAACTCGAATTCAATCGTCTTGATAGCCTGAGCCAGATCGGCGGGTTGGCAGCCAAGCTCGACGAGACGGTTCATTGCCTCGTTGGCTTCTTTCCACTCTTCCTCGCTCTCCTCGCTGAACTTCTCGGCGAGCTTGTTGTAGCCATTCCACTTGCAGTAAGCCGAGAAAACAGCGTGCTGCTTAGAGTTGCCATACCAAGCTGCTGCCAACATACAGAGCTCTTTCAATCCTTCTTCTTTAGTCATGATTTCAAATTATTAAAAGTTATCAG
>CAJOOX010000106.1 GCA_905236195.1 uncultured Bacteroidales bacterium | reverse complement strand
GGTGGCCGAAGTCGAGGGACGTTCGCGCGATGCCTATATCTGCCGTATGCATGACGGCAGGGGCTACCTGATGTGCCTCACCGACCTCGATGCAAGCAACCAGGCCCAGAAGCGGCTCGGTAAAATCGGTACATGGGACAACTACGCAATCATTCTGCTCAAGTCGGACGACCTCATCCACTGGACCCACAAGGTCTACGACTTCCGCAAGGGACGCGGGATTTTCTGCAATCCCGACGATCCCGCTCCCTACAAGGACTACTCCACCGTCAACCGCGTGTGGGCCCCTCAGGTGGTGTGGGACAACAACTATGTGTGGCCCGACGGCAGGAAGGGCGCATACTTCATGTATTACTCGCTTTGGAACCGCGCTGAGGAGGAATACGACCGCATGTACTACAGCTATGTGTCGGAGGACTTCACGCAGGTAACCCAGCCCAAACTTCTCTTCGACTGGGGCTACGCCACCATCGATGCCGACATCAACTGGATAGCGAAAGACAGCCTCTGGCACATGATGATCAAGAAGGAGGGAGGCCAGCCCGGTCTGTTCACCGCCACCGCCCGCAACCTTACGGGTCCCTGGGGAGAGCCTGTGGCCGACGACTATGTCAATTTCGAGGGTAACAAGAAGTGCGAGGGCGTCTCGGCCTTCCAGCTCAAGGGCGATACCGGCTGGACCATCGGATATATAGAATATTCCTCCAAACCCAGAAACTACCGCATCTGCAAGGCCAACAGCCTGATGCGTGGCTTCAATTTGCCCCGCAACATCGAGGGCGTCGACCGTCCCCAGCACGGCTCCTTCATGCGTATCACCAAGGATGAATACGAGCGTCTCGAAAAGTGGAGCCTCGAATACGAACGGCAGTACAATGCGCCAGATGTGAACAATCCCGTCCTGAACGGTCTCTTCGCCGATCCTGAGATTCTGTGGAGCGAGAAGAACGGACGCTACTATCTGTATCCCACCACCGACGGCTGCGAGGGCTGGAACAATCACGATTTCAAATGCTACTCGTCCACCGACCTCAAGACCTGGGCGGACGAAGGCACCATCATCGACCTCCGAACCGACATTTCGTGGGCCGACAGCAAGGCCTGGGCACCCTGTATCATCGAACGCAAGTACGGCGAGGGCAAGAAGGCTGCCTGGAAGTATTTCTACTACTTCGTGGCAAACGGCAAGATCGGAGTCGCTGTGGCAGACGATCCCGCAGGGCCCTTCAAGGATGCCCTGGGCAGACCGCTGCTCGACAAGAGTACGGCCGAGGTGAAGGACGGTCAGGTCATCGACCCGGATGTGTTCCTGGACCCCCAGACCGGCAAATACTACCTCTACTGGGGAAACGGCAACATGGTGTGCTGCGAGTTGGGCGACGATATGACCAGCATTGTCTCCACACGTCTGCTCATCGCCAAGAAGGACCGTCGCGCCTACGGCTATAACGAGGGTACCTATGTATTCTACCGCAATGGGAAATACTATTTCACATGGTCGGAGAACGATACACGCTCCAAGAACTACCGGGTGCGTTACCTCATTTCGGATTCGGCTACCGAACTGGTGCGCGACGGAAAGCCTGCCGAGGTGGAAAAGACGGTACTTCTGGCCAAAGACCCGGCGAAACAAATCTACGGTACGGGCCATCATGCCATCCTGCAGGTGCCCGGAACCGACAAATGGTATATCGTATATCACAGGTTCGCCCGCCCCGATGCCGTCCACAAAGACTGGTCGGCAGGCTATAACCGCGAAGTCTGCATCGACGAACTCCATTTCAACGAAGACGGAACTCTGGTGCCCGTCAAACCTACACTCTGATTGTAAATAATTAAAAACTGTATAAAATGAAAGCAATTACCGGTTCGCTCCACTACATCGGAGCCGACGATCCGAATCTGGATCTTTTCGAGAGTCAGTACAAAGTGCCCGAGGGCATGTGTTACAACTCCTATATCCTCCTCGACCAGCAGGTGGCTGTGTTCGACACCATCGACGCACGTTGCGGCAGTGAGTGGAAGAGTAACCTGCAGAAAGCGCTGGAAGGCCGTCTGCCCGACTATCTCATCGTGCATCATCTCGAGCCAGACCACAGCGCCCTCATCGCGTGGGCTTTGGGTAACTATCCCGACCTGAAGATTGTATGTTCCGCCAAGGCACAGGCCATGCTGCCCCAGTTCTTTGAGAATGTCAATCTCGAAGGCCGTGTTCTCACCGTCAAGGACGGCGACACGCTTTCGCTGGGTGCCCACACCCTTCATTTCTTTACGGCCGCAATGGTGCACTGGCCTGAGGTAATCGTTTCTTACGACGACTTCGACAAGACGCTCTTTTCGGCCGACGGTTTCGGCAAGTTCGGTGTATATGATGCCGATGCCGACGACTGGGCGTGCGAGGCCCGCCGCTACTATTTCAACATCTGCGGCAAATACGGCATGCAGGTTCAAGCCCTCCTCAAGAAGGCTGCTCCGCTCGACATCCAGCGCATTTGTCCCCTCCACGGTCCCGTGCTCGAGGGCGAGAAGATGACTGAGGCACTCCGCTTATATAATATATGGAGTAAGTACGAGGTGGAGACAGAAGGTACACTCATTGCCTATGCCTCCATTCACGGCGGTACGAAATATGCAGCCGAGTTCCTGGCCGGGATGCTCGAATCGACCGGCGAGAAAGTGGTGCTTTCCGACCTCACCCGTTCCGATATGGCCGAGGTGATTGAGGATGCTTTCCGCTACGGACGCATGGTGGTAGCCGCTTCGAGCTATGATGCCGATGTGTTCCCGCCCATGCACGAATTCCTGCACAAACTGCAGCTCAAGGGCTATCAGAACCGCCGTGTTGCCATTGTCGAGAACGGTTCCTGGGCTCCCACCGCAGGCAAGGCCATGAAAGCGATGCTCGAGACGATGAAGAATGTTACCGTTGTAGAGCCGACGGTCACCATCCGATCGAGGATGAAGGCCGAGGATGTCGCCCAGTTCGCAGCGTTGGCCGATGCGCTTCTCGCCGAATAAGAACAAAAGAAAAGATCCGTCCCGTGGAGGATGGATCTTTTCTTTTTAAGTGCCTAGTCGCTTTTTTCACATTCGCGAAGGATGTCCTGTGCTGATACTCCTTCAAGTTCACTGCGCACCTCTTCAACAAGTCTCAGTCTTTCCGACTCAATGTCTTCCGGGAGTAAGGAAGTGCGAGGTGCTCTCGGCTCGTTTCTGAGATAGCCGGTCTCTCCGTTTTTTCGTTTTTCTGTATTCATGATTTTTTTGTTCGGTATTTCGGTGGTGTCCGTTGAGGAGAGCAGGCGGAATACTTTTTCATTTTCACTGGCAAAGATAGCGTTTTTTTCTTGAATCGTGTATGCCTTTTGAATAAAAAAATGACTATAAGTGTCAAATTTCTTCAAAATTCCCGAGTTTTTGAGGATATAACACTTGAAATTTGAATTTTTTCTGTATCTTCGCAGCATGAGAATTGATATTATCACCGTTCTTCCCGAGATATTGGACGGACCGCTCAACCAGTCGATACTGAAGCGTGCCCAGGACAAGGGTCTCGTCGAAATCTGTGTGCACAATCTGCGCGACTGGTCCACCGATGAACGTCATCACCGCGTGGACGACTATGCTTTCGGCGGTAAAGCCGGTATGGTGATGCAATGCGAGCCCATCGACCGCTGTATCTCCGACCTGAAGAAGGAACGTCACTACGACGAGGTCATCTTTGTGACCCCCGATGGCGAGAAGTTCGACCAGCATATGGCCAACGAACTGTCCCTGAATGAGAATCTCATCATCCTCTGCGGTCATTATAAAGGAATAGACTACCGCATCCGCGAACATCTCATCACCCGCGAGATTACCATCGGCGACTATGTGCTCACCGGAGGCGAACTGCCCGCAGCCATCATCACCGATGCCATCGTGCGCGTACTGCCCGGCGCCATCGGCGACGAACAGAGTGCCCTTTCGGATTCGTTCCAGGATGACCTGCTGGAAGCTCCCTGCTACACACGTCCGGCAGATTACAAAGGCTGGAAGGTGCCCGAGATTCTGCTTTCGGGCCACGAACGCAAAATCAAGGAATGGGAGTACGAACAGGCGCTGGAACGTACCAGACAACGCCGTCCGGACTTGCTGGAGAAGGGGCAATGACGCAGGAGGAATTTCATCGCCGCACTCAGATGCTGGTGGGAGAGGAGGCCATGCAGCGTCTCATAGCCGCCCGTGTCATCGTATTCGGCGTCGGAGGCGTGGGATCCTGGTGTGTGGAGAGTCTTGTGCGCAGCGGTATCGTGCGGGTCACCATCGTCGACAGCGACTGTGTGTCGCCCACGAATGTGAACCGACAGCTTATGGCTACCGTCCCGAACGAGGGACGACCCAAGGTGGAGGCCCTTCGCGAACGCCTGCTCGACATCAATCCAGAAGCGCAGATTACGGCAATACAGGGTGTGTACGACGAAACAACCGCATCACAGTACGACCTGAACGGATATGACTATGTGGTGGATGCCATTGATACCGTCAAGGCCAAGATACTGCTCATCCAGAACGCTACGGCTTCGAGCGCCAAACTCTTCTCGTCGATGGGAGCCGCCCTCAAGATGGATCCCGCCCGGATTGAGGTCTCCGAATTCTGGAAAGTGAACGGCTGTCCGCTGGCCCGTGCCCTGCGGAATGTTTTGAAGCGTCCCGGTATGAGGCCACGCAAGAAATTCCTCTGTGTGTGGAGCCCGGAACTCCTTCCGAATCTCGGCGATACGGCAATGCTCGAGTCTGAAGCAGGCGCCATCAAACAGAAAGCCAACGGCACCGTAGCCCACATCACCGCCATCTTCGGGTTTACACTGGCCGGACTGATTGTCAAAGATATAACAATACTGAAATGAACCGATTGCTTTTTCTACTTATTCTATTGCCCGCGGTCCTTTCGGCCCAGACGGGCGATACGTCGGCACCCCTCAGGGTAAGTTTCCTGGGTGACAGCTACACCACCTATATGGGAGCTGTGGCTGTAGATACCTTTGATGTATGGTATCCTCGCCATGAGGTGAATAAGAACGACCGCAAAAAAGCGGTCAACGATGTGCAGGATATCGAACAGACCTGGTGGCGACAGCTCCTCAAGGCAACCGGATGGACACTCGATACAAACAACTCATTCTCCGGCGCAACGGTATGCTATACGGGCTATCGCAAGGAGGACTACACCAACCGCTCCTTTCTCAACCGCCTGGCTTATCTGGGCGAGCCTGATGTGATTCTGTGTTGCGGAGCCACCAACGACAGCTGGGCAGGTTCACCCATCGGGGAATACAAATATGCCAACTGGACGCCTGCCGATTTCAAGAGCTTCCGTCCCGCAATGGCGGCCCTCTGCGAAGGGTTCCGTACCCACTATCCGCAGGCGAAGGTATATTTCATCCTCAATAGTGAACTCAAACCCGAAATCAACGAGAGCGTGAGAACCATCTGCCGCCATTACGGCATCGCCCTTATCGAACTGCATGACATTGACAAGCAGTGGGGCCATCCATCGGTTGCCGGAATGAAGGCTATTGCAGACCAGGTGCTCGACGTTTTACGCGCCGACGGATGTGTGAAATGATGCTCCCGACTTTGCAATTTATGCAATTCGGAACATTTTTATGAATAAAAGACTTAAATGTTCTGCATAAATTTGGAAGTCTCGCATAAATCTGCTATCTTTGCCAAAATTTAGACATTATAAAACAGTTCGCCAATTAAGACTACAATAACAGCATATAGAATGAAAACAAAGAAACCGGTTACTCTGATTCTGAACGACGGCCATGTGTTCCATGGCTTCAGTTTCGGTTTTGAAAAGCCAGTCAGCGGCGAGGTCGTCTTCAATACCGCTATGATGGGCTATCCCGAAAGTCTGACCGACCCGTCCTATTCCGGACAGATCCTCACGATGACCTATCCTTTGGTAGGCAACTATGGTGTCCCCGATGCATCGGTTGATGCAGACGGGATTTCTCGTTTCTATGAGTCTGACAAGATTCACGTCCGTGCGCTCATCGTGAGCGACTACTCCGAGGAATACAGCCACTGGAATGCATCGCGTTCCCTGTCCGACTGGCTCAAGGAAGAACAGGTGGTAGGTGTCGAGGGCATCGATACCCGCGAGCTCACCAAGGTGCTGCGCGAACACGGCGTCCTGCTCGGCAAGATTCTGTTCGACGACGATTCATCGCTCCAGGACGAGATTCGCAATGCGACCGATGTATCCCGTTACGACGACCCCAACAAGGTCAACCAGGTAGCCATCGTTTCCACGCGTGAGAAAAAAGTGTTCGGCAATGGTAAGAAGAAGGTATGTCTGGTCGACTGTGGAGTCAAGCTCAATATCATCCGTTGTCTGCTCAAATATGACGTTACTGTAACCCTCGTGCCCTGGGACTACGATTTCAATGCCGACGGTCCCGATGCATATGACGGTCTCTTTATTTCCAACGGTCCCGGCGACCCCAACTTCTGCGGAACAACGGTGGAACACATCCGCGAGTTCATGAAGACCGGTAAGCCCATCTACGGCATCTGTATGGGCAACCAGCTTCTCTCGCTTGCCGCAGGCGCCAAGGTTTCGAAACTGAAATACGGTCATCGCGGACACAACCAGCCCGTACGCCGAGTAGGCACTAACCAATGCTTCATCACTTCGCAGAATCACGGTTTTGCCGTCGAGAACGATACGATTCCCGCAGGCTGGGAACCCCTTTTCGTGAATATGAACGACGGGACCAACGAGGGGATTCGCAATCTCGAGCACCCCTGGTTCTCGGCTCAGTTCCACCCGGAGGCTTCTTCCGGTCCCACCGACACCGAGTTTATCTTTGGTGAATTCTTTAACTTGCTTTGAATTTGAATATGAAGAAAGATATTAAGAAAGTATTGCTGTTAGGCTCCGGTGCCCTGAAGATCGGCGAGGCCGGCGAATTCGACTATTCGGGTTCCCAGGCCCTCAAAGCCTTGCGTGAGGAAGGCATCTGCTCGGTCCTCATCAATCCCAACATCGCTACCGTCCAGACATCGGAAGGCGTTGCCAACAAGATCTATTTCCTGCCTGTAACCCCCTTCTTTGTCGAAAAGGTCATCCAAAAGGAGCGTCCCGACGGAATTCTCCTCTCCTTTGGCGGTCAGACCGCACTCAACTGCGGCGTCGCCCTTTGGAAGGAGGGTATTCTCGATAAATACAATGTGCAGGTGCTCGGCACTCCCGTCCAGGCTATCATGGACACCGAGGACCGCGAACTCTTTGTGGAGCGTCTCGACGAAATCAATGTCAACACCATCAAGAGCCACGCCTGCGAAAGCTATGAGCAGGCCAGGAAGGCAGCCGACGACCTCGGATATCCTGTCATCATCCGTGCAGCCTATGCCCTCGGCGGACTCGGATCCGGTTTCTGCGACAATGAACAGGAACTTGAGACCGTTGCCAAGAAGGCTCTTTCGTTCTCGCCCCAGATTCTCGTGGAGAAGAGTCTCCGCGGTTGGAAGGAAGTCGAGTATGAGGTGGTGCGCGACCAGTACGACAACTGTATCACCGTCTGCAACATGGAGAACTTCGACCCGCTCGGTATCCACACCGGCGAGAGTATCGTTGTGGCTCCCTCGCAGACACTCTGCAACAAGGACTATCACAAGCTGCGTGAACTCAGCATCAAGATTATACGCCACGTCGGCATCGTGGGCGAGTGTAACGTGCAGTATGCCTATGACCCCAACTCCGAGGATTATCGCGTCATCGAGGTCAATGCCCGTCTGTCGCGTTCGTCGGCCCTTGCCTCCAAGGCAACGGGTTATCCGCTTGCTTTCGTGGCCGCCAAACTCGGTCTCGGATACGGTCTGTTTGAACTCAAGAACAGCGTCACCAAGACGACTTCGGCCTTCTTTGAACCCGCCCTTGACTACGTCATCTGTAAGATTCCCCGTTGGGACTTGGGTAAGTTCCAGGGCGTAGACCGCGAACTCGGTTCTTCGATGAAGTCTGTAGGTGAGGTGATGGCAATCGGCCGCAACTTCGAGGAGGCTATCCAGAAGGGTCTGCGTATGATCGGTCAGGGTATGCACGGTTTCGTCGAGAATAAGGAAATCGTCATTCCCGATGTGGATGCCGCCCTCCGCCAGCCCACAGATAAGCGTATCTTCGTCATTTCGAAGGCTTTCCGCGCCGGATACTCCGTAGAGCAGATCCACGAACTCACCAAGATTGACAACTGGTTCCTCTATAAACTCAAAGGCATCATCGAGACCGCTGAGAAACTTGAGGCGCTCTCCGACCTGAAGGAGGTTTCCCCCGAACTCATGCGCGAGGCCAAGGAGAAAGGTTTCTCCGATTTCCAGATCGGCCGGGCTCTCTACAAGGAGACGATGACGGCTACTCCCGAGGAATACATGGCCGGTATTCGTGCTCTCCGCAAGGAATGGGGCATCACGCCTGTAGTCAAGCAGATCGATACCCTCGCTGCCGAATATCCCGCCCAGACCAATTACCTCTATCTGACCTACTGCGGCAATCAGCACGACATCGACTTTGCCCGGGACGGCAAGAGTGTCATCGTGCTCGGTTCGGGTGCCTATCGTATCGGTTCCTCTGTAGAATTCGACTGGTGTTCGGTCAATGCCCTCACCACAGTCCGCAACGAAGGTTACCGCTCGGTGATGATTAACTACAACCCCGAGACGGTTTCCACCGACTACGATATGTGCGACCGACTTTATTTCGACGAGCTCACTTTTGAGCGCGTTATGGATATCATCGATCTGGAGGCTCCCCACGGTGTTATCCTTTCGGTGGGTGGACAGATTCCCAACAACCTGGCGATGCGTCTCGACGAGGTCAAGGTGCCTATTCTCGGCACCCAGGCCAAATATATCGATAACGCTGAGGACCGCCAGAAGTTCTCATCCATGTGCGATGAAATCGGTGTGGAACAGCCCGCCTGGCGTGAATTGACCACCATGGAGGATGTCGAGGAGTTCATCGGCGAGGTAGGATTCCCCGTTCTTGTGCGTCCTTCCTACGTCCTTTCGGGTGCAGCCATGAACGTATGCTCCAACCAGCAGGAACTGGTGCGCTTCCTCAAACTCGCAGCCAACGTCTCTGAGAAACATCCCGTCGTGATTTCCCAGTTCATCGAGGGTGCCAAGGAAATCGAGATGGATGCCGTTGCCGACAAGGGTGAGATTGTAGCCTACGCCATCTCCGAGCACATCGAATTCGCCGGCGTGCATTCAGGTGACGCCACCATCCAGTTCCCGCCCCAGAAACTCTACTATGAGACCATGCGCCGTATCAAGAAGGTTGCCAAGAAGATTGCAGCTTCGCTCCACATCTCAGGTCCCTTCAACATCCAGTTCCTGGCCCGCGAGAACGATATCAAGGTCATCGAGTGTAACCTCCGTGCTTCACGTTCTTTCCCGTTCGTGTCGAAGGTCCTCAAAATCAACCTCATCGAACTCGCTACCCGCATTATGCTCAAGTTGCCCTACGAGGTGCCTCACAAGTCGGAATTCGATCTCGACTATGTCGGTATCAAGGCTTCACAGTTCTCGTTCTCCCGCCTCCAGAAGGCCGACCCTGTTCTCGGTGTAGATATGTCGTCAACAGGTGAGGTTGGCTGTCTGGGTGAGGATACCCATTGTGCAGTCCTCAAGGCGATGCTCTCTGTCGGCTTGCGTGTGCCCGAGCGTACTGTGCTGATTTCGTCCGGTAATCCCAAACAGAAACTCACACTCCTCGAACCCGCCCGTCAACTCGTCGAGAAGGGATATGTACTCTACGCTACAGGCGGCTCCTACCGCTATCTCGTCGAGAACAACATTCCCTGTCAGCACGTCTACTGGCCCAGTGAGGAGATGCAGCCCCAGGCTCTCGATATGGTCAAGAACAAGGAAATTGATCTCGTTATCAATATCCCCAAGAACCTCACATCCACAGAAATCGACAATGGCTACAAGATTCGTCGTGCCGCGATCGACTTCAACGTGCCGCTCATCACCAACGACCGTCTCGCAGCCGCCTTCATCAACGCGTTCTGCACCATACCCATCGACGATCTCGCCATCAAGGCATGGGATGAATTCTGATAAGTGCTCACTCCATTAAAACAATGACAAAAGTAAGAATAAAAACATCACTGGGCGATATGGTCGCCGTCCTCTATGACGAGACCCCCCAGCACCGCGACAATTTCATCAAGTTGGCCCGCGAAGGATATTACGACGGAACACTTTTCCACCGTGTCATCAAGGACTTCATGGTCCAGGGAGGTGACCCCGATTCCAAGGGAGCCCCCGCCGGAAAACAGCTCGGCATGGGTGGCCCGTCCTACACCATTCCTGCTGAGATGATTTATCCCAAGTACTACCACAAGAAGGGTGCCCTCGCTGCCGCCCGTACCGGCGATGAGGTCAATCCTGAACGCCGCAGTTCCGGTTCGCAGTTCTATATCGTGACCGGCAAGGTCTATAAGGAAGGAGAACTCGTCCAGATGGAGAAGCAGATGCAGATGCAGCAGCTCCAGCAGGTTTTCAACGACCTCTGTATCCAGCACCGCGACGAAATCATCACGTTCCGTAAGAATCGCGACCAGGCCGGTCTCCAGGCGCTTCAGGAAAAACTCGAGAAGGAGACTTATGCCAAAGCCGAGATGATGGAGAAGGTAAGCATCCCTGCCGACATCCGTGAGGCCTACACAACTGTGGGCGGTACTCCCTTCCTCGATAACCAGTACTCTGTTTTCGGTGAAGTCGTTGAGGGCCTCGAGGTGGTCGATAAGATTCAGGCCGTAGCCACCGCTGCCGGCGACCGTCCCAAGGAAGATATCTCGATGACAGTAGAGGTTATCGAATAACGTCATGACTGTCTGAACTGACTGTTAATAAAAGAGCCCTGCACCAATCGTGCAGGGCTTCTTTTCTATGGAAGGAAGATGTGTCAGCAGGCGGCTATGGCCTTCTCGACAGCTGTGTATTTCTCGCGGAATATCTTGTCGGTTTCGAGGAGTTTCTCTACACTCTTGATGGCATGGAGCACGGTGGCATGATCTCTTCCCCCGATGACCTGTCCGATATGCGACACGCTTTGGGTGGTGTATTTCTTGCAGAGCGACATGGCGGCCTGTCGTGCGAGTACGTAGTCCTGCCGTCTCGACTTGCAGAGAATGGACTTCTGGTCGATGCCGAAGTTCTCTGTGACAAGGGCGAGGATGGATTCTGTAGTGACGACGCGCGCCTCGACGCGAACAAGCATTTTGAGCACACGCTCGGCCAGATCGCGGTCCACGGGCCTGTTGAAGGTAATGGAGTAGGCGAGTAGGGAGTTGATGACACCCTCCAAGTCACGCACATTGTCGGTGGCATTCCGGGCAATGAACTCCACAACATCTTCGTCGATGTCGAGACCTTCCTTGTCGCACTTGCCGTGCAGAATCTGTCGGCGCAGTTCATAGTCGGGATGTTCAATCTCACCTATGAAGCCCCATTTGAAACGGGTGAGCAGTCGGGGCACCAGGTCTTCGAGTTCCACAGGGGGACGGTCACAGGTCATGATGAGCTGCTTGCCGCTTTGGTGGAGGTAGTTGAAGATGTGGAAGAATGCGTTTTGGGTAGCCACTTTGGTCTTGCCGGCAAACTCCTGGATATCATCAACGATGAGAACGTCGATGGTCTGGTAGAAATTGATGAAGTCGTTGAAGAGGTTGCGGCGAACGGCATCGGTATACTGCACCTGGAAGATATGTGCGGTGACATAGAGGACGCGCTTAGAGGGCAGGGTCTCAAGTATCTTCAGACCGATAGCTTGCGCCAGATGGGTTTTGCCTACTCCCGATGCTCCGAAGATGAAGTAGGGGTTAAAGGCATTGTGGCCGGGCTGTGCAGCAACGGTGCGTGCAGCAGCAAGAGCCAGTTCGTTGCTCTTGCCAGCGCAGAACGACTCGAAGGTTAGCTGCGGATTGAGGTGCGTGTCAAAGGCCTGAGTATGGTTTACTGCGGGCTGTGCTCCGAGATCCATCTTGGTTTCGGCCACATAGGTCATGTAGCGGAGACGGATTTTGGGACCGAAGACGCGCTGGAGCGTTTTCTTTAGCAGATCAAAGTATTGGCTTTCAAGCTGCTCACGGACGAAGGCAGAGGGAATGGCCAGCGTAAGGCGGCATTCCTTTTCCTCAAAGCTATACACCCGGCAACAGGCGAAGAAACTCTTGAAAGCTTCCTCGTTCTGAATGTTGTCGCGTATGATCGCCAGACACTCGTCCCATTGAGACTCGTAAGCTTGTGTCATAATTGTTATACCTTATTATTAATAATGTATATGTATTTCTAACTCAAAAAGGTTTTCAATGCATCACTGCAGCACACGATCGTGGTTTGCAAACGGTGCGAGATTTCGAAAACCGTGTGCAAAGATAAAGTAAATTTTTTAAATAAACAAATGAAAAAAAACGGTATAAAAATTTGTTTTTTTCTAACCCGCTGATTATCAGCTGTTTTTCGGGGTTGATGGAGATTTGCGGAGTGTCCTGTGAGAAATCCGAAATCTCGCTGTGAAAAGGCCGTGAAACGGATTTTGGGGGCGGAAACATAAAAGTTATCCACACTATTTTTTAGGCTTTCACGCCCCCGGGTTTTCTGCTGGAAACAAAGCAGAATTTCTTCGACTTTTTTTATTCGGAATCGTTCTAAATAATGGCCTGTTTATTTCTGAAGGGAATCATAATTGAAGCCCAAAGGAAGGAGGCTTGAAATGCCATTGACAACGTAAATCTCTGTGTCAGAGCAAAGGAGGAGCTCGATGGGCTGTCCGCCGCGCACTTCAGTCTCAAGAATGACCTGGCGGCAGGCACCGCAGGGAGTGCAGACCTCAGGCGTGATACGACCCTTGTTGCGGGAAATGATGGCGAGTTTGAGAACTTTTGCCTCGGGAAAGCGGGCCATAGCGTAGAAAAGGGTGGTGCGTTCGGCACAGATACCAGAGGGATAGGCTGCATTTTCCTGGTTGCTGCCCGAAATGATTTCGCCGTTGTCGAGCAGGCAGGCAGCGCCCACTGAGAAGTGAGAATAGGGGGAATACGAGGTCAAAGTGGCCTTTTTGGCAGCTTCGACAACATTTTTTTGGTCATCGGTGAGCTCTAATTCAGAAAGAATTGTTATCTTTGCAGAAATTTCCAAGGTTTTCATCGCTGGAATTTTTGAAGTTGGACTTAATAATAAATCGTGTGCAAAGATATGAAAAATTTTTCATATAAACAAGCGGCAGGCCGTAAAATTGCGATTTTCGCACTTGCAACCCTCAGTTTTTTCACTTCAGCAGGCTCTTTGACAGCCCGTGGGGATAAATGTGTGAGGCAAAGGGCCCCGATGACCGTGAAGGAATATGTGGCCGAATACGGACGGGAGGCGCAGCGCCAACAGAAGAAGTACGGAATCCCGGCATCCATCACACTGGCCCAGGGACTGTTGGAGTCGGGCAACGGATCGAGCTATCTGGCAGTGGTGGCCAACAACCATTTCGGCATCAAAGCCTACCGGGACTGGGCCGGTCCCGTGGTGAGATGTGATGACGATGCCAAGCGTGAACCGTTCTGCAAGTTTGCGTCGGTGGAGAAAGGCTATGAGTACCATTCGCTCTTCCTCCGCAATAATCCCCGATACAACCCGCTCTTCAAACTTGACGTGACGGACTATGTAGGTTGGGCCGAGGGGCTGAAACGGTGCGGCTATGCGACCTCGCGCAGCTATGCCAAGGACCTGATTCGTATCATTGAGACGAATCACCTGGATGTGTACGATGTGCAGTCTTCTAACCATGTGGAACGTCCGCATAAGGTGTATCTTACGAGCCGGAAACGAGGTCTGCACTATATCCGCTGTCAGGCGGGCGACGACCTTGCCTACATCAGCAAAGAGTTTGACATATCCCGACGGAAACTGCGCATCTGGAACGACCTGCCCAAGAAATATCAACTCAAGGAGGGTGAGATCATTTACTTGGAACGGAAGAATAGCAAGGCGGCCAAAGAACATCGGACACACGTGGTCAAAGCGGGCGAATCGTTACAGGCCATCTCACAGATGTACGGCATCCGGTTGAAGTCGCTGATGAAGAGGAATAGGCTCGAGTCCGGTCGCGTACAGACGGGGCAGGTGCTCAAACTCCGCTAATAATATTTAAAATCAAGCCAAAAATTTGGTTATCTCAAAAATAACCTGTATATTTGCAAAGGTAAAAAACAACAAAATTCTCTATCTATGTCAAATGTAAAACCATATGCTGTCGGAATCGACATGGGGGGTACAAATACAGTCATGGGCATTGTCGATACCCGTGGCAAGGTTGTAGCCACCGAATCAGTAAAAACCAAAGACTATCCGGTCTTTCAGGATATGATTGAAGCCATTGCTACGACGCTTCGTAAGCTGATGGGCAATGTGGGAGGCCCACAGGTGATTGCCGGCATCGGCATCGGCGCCCCGAATGCAAACTACTACAGCGGCAATATCGAGTTTGCACCCAACCTTCCCTGGAAGGGTGTCCTTCCGCTGGGTGAAGCGCTCTATGACGCACTCGGTATCCCCGTCGCTGTGACCAACGATGCCAATGCGGCCGCTATCGGCGAGATGACCTACGGCATAGCCAAGGGTATGCGCGACTTTATTGTAATCACACTCGGAACAGGTGTCGGATCGGGCATCGTCATCAACGGCGAACTGGTTTACGGACACGACGGCTTTGCCGGCGAGTTGGGACACACGCGAGTCCACAACGGCGACCGTATGTGCGGTTGCGGTCGTAAGGGTTGTCTGGAAACCTATTGCTCGGCCACGGGGGTGGCCCGTACGGCACGCGAATTCCTGACCGCACGTGACTGCGACTCGCTGCTACGCAAGCTCGATCCTGACAAGATTACGTCGAAGGATGTGTTCGATGCAGCCCAGCAGGGCGACGAACTGTCGAAGGAGATATTCGAATATACCGGCCGCATCATGGGCGAGGCCTTTGCCGACTTCGTAGCTTTCTCGGCTCCAGAAGCCATTATTCTGTTCGGCGGTCTGGCCAAAGCCGGCGACCTCCTCTTCAATCCCATTGTGGAGGCGATGGAGGCCAATCTGCTTGATATGTGGAAAGGCAAAATCAAAGTGCTGCCCTCGGGTCTCGCCTCGGGCGATGCGGCCGTGCTCGGCGCTTCGGCCCTTGCATGGAAAGCTAAATAACTCTTTTCAATCCGGAAACATAAGTGATAAACGTTCTCGGGGCCCGGGTCCACAATCTCAAAAACATAGATGTGACGATTCCGAGCCATAGTCTCACCGTTATAACGGGTCTGTCCGGATCGGGCAAATCCTCGTTGGCTTTCGACACCATTTATGCCGAAGGCCAACGTCGCTATATCGAGACCTTCTCCAGCTATGCCCGCAATTTTCTGGGCAATCTGGAGCGCCCTGATGTGGACAAGATATCCGGACTGTCGCCTGTCATTTCAATCGAGCAGAAGACCGTCAACAACAATCCGCGTTCAACGGTGGGTACCACCACAGAGATTTACGACTTCCTGCGTCTGCTCTATGCCCGCGCCGGTGAAGCCGTCTCATACTTGAGCGGCGAGAAGATGGTGAAATTCAGCGAAGACCAGATTATCGACCTGGTACTGAACG
Organism: uncultured Bacteroidales bacterium; assembly: GCA_905236195.1. Taxonomy (GTDB): domain Bacteria; phylum Bacteroidota; class Bacteroidia; order Bacteroidales; family UBA3663; genus Liminaster. The sequence goes on along the minus strand of CAJOOX010000106.1, from coordinate 5,030 downwards.
AATATCAGGGACGCAAGGTCTATCTGCTGGCACCTCTGGTGCGGAACCGCAAGGGGCATTATAAGGAACTGTTCGAGGGCCTCCGTAAAAAAGGTTATCTCACAGTGCGTGTGGACGGCGAACTGCGTGAAATCCTAATGGGCATGAAACTCGACCGCTACAAGAACCACGATGTGGAATTGGTAGTGGACAAGATGCGTGTTCCCGAACTGAGCCGTGAGGCAGGTGACGGTATTCAGGATAACGTAGACATACAGCGTCTCCGCGAATCCATCCGCCTGGCCATGAAGATGGGCGAGGGGATGATGATGATTCTGGACGGCGAACACAGGGACGAGGGCGGCAACTACGACAGGATACGCCATTATTCGCGCATGCTGATGGATCCCGCCACCGGTCTTTCTTACAGTGATCCGGCGCCCCACGACTTCTCTTTCAACTCTCCCATGGGTGCATGTCCGCATTGTCACGGCCTGGGCTATGTAACCAAAATCGACCGCGACAAACTCATCCCCAATCCGAAGATGAGTATCGCTCAGGGCGGTATCGCTCCTTTGGGGAAACAGAAGAATACGCTCATTTTTTGGCAGATAGAAGCCTTGCTTGAAACCTACGGCTGTACGCTCGACATGCCCATTCAGGACCTGCCGGAGGAAGCTGTCTCGGGAGTGTTGAACGGAACTGGTGTGAGCTATCACATCGACGAGTCGAAAGCCGGCTATTCAATGATGGCGATGCCTTATGAGGGCCTGGTGAAATACATCCAGCAATACGAAGACGATGAGAGCGTGAAGGTGCGTCGCTGGGCGGAATCGTTCTCGACGGTGATGAAATGTCCCGAATGCGGAGGGCGCCGCCTCAAGAAGGAAAGCCTCTCGTTCTATATCGACGGAAAGAACATCGCCGAAGTGTCGGCCATGACGCTCACCGACCTCTCCCAATGGGTGGAAACGCTGCCTGATAAACTGTCGGACCGCCAGAAAACAATCGCAACGGAAATTCTTAAGGAAATAATCAAACGTCTGCACTTCCTGCTGGATGTGGGCTTGGGTTACCTCTCGCTGGACCGTTCGTCGGTGTCGCTTTCCGGTGGCGAAAGCCAGCGCATCCGCCTGGCTACTCAGATAGGGTCGCAGCTGGTCAATGTGCTCTACATCCTCGACGAACCTTCGATAGGGCTTCACCAGCGGGACAACGAACTGCTGATATCATCGCTGAAGTCGTTGCGTGACATCGGCAATACCATCATCGTGGTGGAACACGACCGCGATATGATGCTCCATGCCGACTACATTGTAGACATCGGTCCTGCTGCCGGACGCAAGGGCGGCAACGTCGTTTTCCAAGGCACACCACAGGAGATGCTCCGGACACATACCCTCACCGCCGACTACCTGAACGGTACGAAAAAAATTGAAATTCCTGCCCACCGGCGCAAGGGTAATGGAGAATTCCTTTGGCTGAAGGGTGCCAGGGGCCATAATCTCAAGGACGTCTCGGTGAAATTTCCGTTGGGCTGCCTCATCGGAGTGACTGGCGTTTCCGGGTCGGGCAAGTCGTCGCTCATCAAGGGTACGCTGCAGCCCATCCTTTCGCAGCATTTCTATCGCTCCCTCGAAGAACCCCTGCCCTACGAGAGCATCGAGGGCATCGCACATATCGACAAAATCGTGACAGTGGACCAGACCCCGCTTGGCAGGACACCGCGTTCCAACCCTGCTACCTATACGGGCGTGTTCAGCGATATCCGCAACCTCTTTGTGGCACTGCCTGAGGCTCAGATACGCGGCTATAAACCCGGACGTTTCTCGTTCAATGTCAAAGGCGGACGTTGTGAGTCCTGCTCGGGTAACGGCTACAAAACCATCGAGATGAATTTTCTGCCCGATGTCATGGTTCCCTGCGAAGCGTGTCAGGGAAAACGTTACAATAAAGAGACCCTCGAGGTGAGATTCAAGGGCAAGTCGATAGCTGATGTGCTCGACATGACCATCAATCAGGCGGTGGAGTTCTTTGAGAATGTACCTGTGATTCTCAACAAGATCAAGGTGCTGCAGGACGTAGGTCTGGGCTACATCAAACTGGGACAGCCCTCGACAACGCTCTCCGGCGGCGAATCGCAGCGCGTGAAACTCGCTACCGAGCTGGCCAAGAAACAGACCGGCAAAACCCTCTATGTGCTCGACGAACCCACTACGGGTCTGCATTTCGAGGACATACGCGTACTGCTCGGCGTGATGAATCGCCTAGTAGACCGCGGCAACACCATCATTGTGATTGAACACAATATGGACGTAATCAAGAGCTGTGACTGGATCATCGATATGGGACCGGACGGAGGTGTTGCCGGCGGTCAGCTCTGTGCCCAGGGAACACCCGAACAGATTTGCAAGAAGTACAAAACGCCGACGACACAGTTCCTCGGCGAAGAACTGAAACGTTGAATAGAATTAAGGGTATTTTTTAATATGAATCAGATTCAAATATCTTCCGTCAGTGATTTGGCCCGCGCTGCCCGCGAGTTTCTGTCTCTCATGGATCAGGCTACTGTTTTTGCTTTCCGGGGGGAAATGGGTGCCGGCAAGACTACGTTTATCAAGGCTATCTGCGAAGCGCTGGGCGTCGGGGATGTCATCAATTCGCCGTCGTTCTCAATCGTCAACGAATACCGTTCCGCAACGGGCGAACTCATCTACCATTTCGACTGCTATCGTCTAAAACGTGTTGAGGAGGCCCTCGACTTCGGTTTTGAGGACTATATGGAGTCGGGCTGTCTGTGTTTCATCGAATGGCCCGATATTGTGGACGATTTGTTGCCGTCTGATACTGTATTTGTCGATATCATGGTCAACGACGACGATTCGCGTGTGGTGACCCTGTCCTAAAGGTCCATGATTTTCATAGCGGTCGAGAAGGTGAGCACACCCTCGCCGAACCGTTGATAGAGGAGGGAGAGCAGGTCTTCCTCCTTTTCTTTTTTCCAGTGTTTGAGGTCTGCTATATTTTCGACTTCGCTCATCAGGGCATAGCCTGAAACATTGTCGCCCAGACCGGTTATGAGACTCACAAAACGTGTGTTCCGGAGATAGCTGCTGACCTTGGTCTTGGGGATGTAAACATCCCGCATGAAGTCGAGAAAAAGGCTTTGCGTGCGTTCGCCGGTTACATGGAAGGTGGTGTTGTAGATAAGCATATTCAGTATTCTCTTTCGCCGAAAATATCGGTGCCGATTCTCACTTGGTTACTGCCGTTGTCCACAGCCACGTGCCAGTCGTGACTCATGCCCCAGCTGCGGATGTTGAAGGTGTCGGCGGTGATGCCCTGGGGAGCCAGCAGGACAAGCAGATGGTCATACACCTCCTTCAGGCTTTGGAATTCGCGGGCTATCTGGGTCTCGTCGTCGGTGATCGATGCCATTCCCATCACGCCGCGCATCCGTACGTCGGGCCACCGTTCGGCCAGACGTGCGTTATGCATCAGGTCTGTCACCTCGCTGGGCAGCCACCCGCTTTTGGTCTCTTCCTGCGCCACATGGATCTCGAGCAGCACGTCAATGGTACGGCCGTTCTTGGAGGCCTGTTTCTGGATTTCGTCCAGCAGGCGCTCGCTGTCAACGCTTTCAATCATCGAGATGAAAGGTGCGATATATTTGACCTTGTTGGTCTGCAGATGTCCGATAAAGTGCCACTCGATATCTTTGGGCAGGATTTCGTATTTCTGTCGCACCTCCTGTTCGCGGCTTTCGCCGAAGATGCGCTGTCCGCAGTCGTAGGCCTCCTGCAGTTTCTCCACGGGGTGGAATTTCGACACGGCGCAAAGCTCTACCCCTGCGGGCAAAGCCTTGCGTATCGCGTTGATGTTGTCGGTGACGCTCATTCCTCGTTCTTTTCTTCTTTGGTCTTGGCCACTAAACCGAACACATCCATCAGTGTGGTCTCGGCGATGGTGTTGACCTCCCAATCGCTCATCGTGTCCCGCATTCCTTTCGTGAGGTTCGAAAGGGCCTGCTTGAAGTCGTTGGCCTGCACGAGCATGTTCTGTGAGGTTTTCTTCTCCACACCGCTCTTTTCGTCCAGGCTGATGTATATCACCTTGGCCTTGTACCAGCGGTCGCCGTTGGGGTCGATGAAGATTTCGGCAATCTTCTCTTTCTTGACTGCCGTCACTTCGAATTCGCCAGTGATGTAGGGTTTCATCTCCTCGATGATGCGGTTTTCGGCCTCGGTAAACGACAGGGCGTCCACGAGGTAGGCTTCTGTTACTTTTTTCTGGGTGCCGTTTTCGATAACTTTCTCGAATTTCACACGGCATTCATACCAATTTCCTGTCATATTTTTTTATTCTTTATCTAAGTTGTTATTGATTTCGCGGATATATGCGAGCAGTTCGTCACGTCCGGTTTTCTTCTCGGCCGAGGTCTGCAGGATTGTGGGCAGTTCCTCCCATTCCTCGAGCAGACGTGCTTTGTAGGCTTCGAAGTTGCGTTGCCACTGGGCATTGCTGAGTTTGTCGAGTTTGGTGAACACCAGGGCAAAGGGGATGCCGTTGCTGCCCAGAGTGCGGATAAATTCCAGGTCGATGGCCTGTGGCTCTAGGCGGCAGTCCAGCAGTACGAAGAGTAGGGTCATCTGGGTGCGGTTGAGCACATAGCCCATGATGAGGCGCCTTAGTTTCTCCTGTTCGTTTTTGCTCAGTTTGGCATATCCGTAGCCGGGCAGGTCGACAATGTACCAGCGTTTCTGTTTCGATTCCTCGTCGGTCACCATGAAATGGTTGATGAGGAGGGTCTTGCCGGGTTTCGCCGATGTTTTGGCAAGGCCTTTCCGGTTGGTGAGCATGTTGATGAGCGACGATTTGCCCACATTCGACCGTCCGATGAAGGCGTATTCGGGTTCCTTCACCTGCGGACACATCCTGAAGTCGGTGTTGCTGATGATGAATTCTGCTTTCATTTTTTAAGCCATTTGTCAAGCCAGTTGAAATAGACGCGCTGCCAGAAAACACCGTTTTGGGGCTGCAGCACCCAGTGG
>CAJOOX010000105.1 GCA_905236195.1 uncultured Bacteroidales bacterium | reverse complement strand
TACGACCAGAACCACCGGAATGCCAAGAACCTTCCGGCGGGAATTCCCGATGAGGGGTTCAGCCCGGAATGGTGGCATCACCTGCGCTTCGCCGCTGAGGAAGCCCGACGTTCGGGACTCACTTTCGAGATGAACATCTCCAACGGCTACTGTGCCGGCGGCCGGTGGATTGATCCGGACCATGCGATGCAGCGGGTGGCCGGCGGTGCCGTGCGGGTTTCGGGCGGAAAGAAGATTTCTGTCCCGTTGCCGGACATTAAAGGCCGCGACGGCTACGTGAAGGACATTGCCTTGCTGGCAGTGCCCTGTAGGAACGACGGACGTATGCGACATGTCACGGTGACATATGTGCCCCGCGGGAAGGGGCGCAACGGTGCGATGCAAGGTCCCGGGCTGGTGGGCGAAGACAGCGGGTTCTCGGGCTATGGTTTCAAGCCTTCACCCGATGCGGGTATTTTGCAGAAGAGCAATGACAGCATGCTGTGGCATGACGTGACAGCGCTGCAGCCCATGTACAGGAGCCAGGGTGTCTATCCCGTACGGACCCAGTCTTTTGAGGCCGTTGCGGGCCGTTATTGGCGCATTCTTCACCGGGACGGCAGCTGTGACTATGAAGGCCAGGCATCAGGCGATATCCGGGCTTGGAGCGTGGGTTTCGAGGCCCTGGCAGACCGGTGGGAGGAAAAAGCAGGCCTGCAGAGCGATTTTGCAGAAGGAGAATTTACTCCGCACTACCGGCCGAGGGAAATCTTCTCTCCGGACGAAGTGATTGATCTGACAGACAAGGCAGACGGTACCCGGCTTATCTGGGAGGCTCCCGAGGGCGAGTGGACTGTGATACGTCTGGCCGCCGTGCTTACCGGGGCAAAATCCAAACACGGACGGGACAACCTGCTGGGATATGAATGCGACAAACTCTCGGTCGATGCAGCCAACCTGCATTGGGACAGTTATGCGGGAGTGATATCGGACAGTCTCGGAACGTTGGTTCAGGGCATTACAATGGATTCACACGAGGGCGGTTCGCAGAACTGGACACCCCGCATGAGGGAAGAGTTCCGCGAGCGCCGAGGCTACGACTTGAGTCCCTGGCTGCCCGTCCTGGCCGGCTATGTGATGGAGTCGGCAGAGAAAACGGCTCAGGTACTCTTCGACTACAGACAGACCATCAGCGACTGCATACGCGACAACTATTTCGGGACCTTCCAGCGACGTGCTGCGGAAAGAGGTCTTACATTCACGGTACAGGCCATCGGCAACGCGCTCTGCATCCCCAGCGATGCCATCGGGGTGAAACAGGCCGTAGAGAAGCCGCAGGGTGAGTTCTGGACCTATCAGCGGGACGGAGCCTACGATGTGAAAGACTGTTCGAGCGCGGCACACCTGTACGGTAAGTCCATTGCCTCGGCCGAGGCGATGACCGACTGTGAATACAAGGACAGTCCGAATGACCTGAAACGGGTCTGCAATATCGCTTTCTCAATGGGAGCTCAGGAGTTTGTGGTATGCGCTACGCCCCATATTCCGGAAGTTGTGCCCGCCAGCCCGTATGTGGCCGGACGGGAATATGCCATCAACCGGAGTAATCCCCGGTGGAAGGAAATGATGCCGGTGTGGGAACAGGCAGCCCGCAGCATGGTAATGCTGAGACAGGGCGTGGCTGCACCGGATGTCCTGGTATATCTGGGAGACGATGTTCCCATGAAGATTCTTACCCACCGGCTTCCCAAAGGCCTCGACGGCTTGGACTGGGATGCCTGTACCGGCGATGGACTCATGCTGTTGACGCAACAGAACAACCGGCTGACAACCCCGGGCGGAATTTCCTATCGGGCTCTGCTGATTGCAAAGGATGCAATGATTACGGAGGCATCCCGTCGGCAGATAGAAACATGGAAGGCGGCAGGATTCCCTGTATTGGAATCAGGAGAGACCATCCCGCGGACTCTGTTAATAGAAGAGGGCGCCGACGCTGTGGTTCACACCCACAGGCATATGGCATCCGGAACAACGGAACTGTTCTATCTGGCGAATATCGATGACCGGGAAATAACAGTCTCGTTCAGGTTGTCGGGTAATCCGGAAAAGGTGACTGTGTGGCAGAATGCTACAGGCCGGCGATTGACGTTGAAACGCCAGGCCGGCGGGAACTTTCAGATTAGGATGCTTCCGGTGGAGTCGGTCTGCATCACTTACGAAAAATAAAAACAACAATATGGAATATTTACCCAAAGATCCGGCGATACTGGTTTCGAGCGTGAACATGTTGCTTCGCGATGAGGAGTTCGACACGCTCGAATCGCTGTGCTATGCCTTCAACCGCGAACCGGGGGAGGTGAAGGAATACCTCCTGAAATACGGCTTCGAGTGGAGCGAGAATCAGAAACAATTCCGACCCAAAGGGTACAATCAATGATTACGAAGGACAGCATAGAAACAGCCTACAGCTTTTTCCATCAGAAACGGAATGTATATATCCATTCCACGATGGAGTGGCAGAGAGAGGACATCGAATATGCCGTCGGAAGCTATGCCGACGACATGAGCCCGGAACTTTATGCAGTCATTTCCTGCGGCCGGCAGGACTTTCTGAGGGACCACAGCCGCTTTCAGGAAGATATCACGCAGGCTGTAAACGAACTGGAGAGGATTTGGTTAACGGTGATTGGTTAAAGGTTATTGAGAGTTCAAAGGTTCAATGATCCCCATCATCCCCATAAACCCCATTAACCCCATAATTATTAGCAAATATGAGAAAACGTAAAAAATCCATATGGGTAGCGGCCCTCGCATTGTCCTGTTTTGTCCCGGTCTGGGGCAAGCCGTTGCCGGTGGCTTTCACGCAATGGCTGCAGAGCGAGAACATGCAGGCCGCCACCGTGGCGTTGGAAATCAGGAATCTCAAAACGGGCGAGATCGTGTATGAACACGAGTCGCACCGCGCCGTCATTCCGGCCAGTGTGACCAAACTGACCTCGACGGGAGCCGCCCTGCGACTGCTGGGCACTGACTACAGGGTCGAGACCGAGGTGTTCATGACCGGCGAAACCGACGCGGAAGGCACACTCCACGGCGATGTCGTCATCGTAGGCCACGGCGATGCGTTGCTGGGTAGCAGCCGCAGTCAGTTTGCCAGGGAACTTTTCCTTCAAAACGTATGGGCGGCGCTGAACAAAGCGGGTATCCGAAGAATACAGGGCCGTATCATCGGTGACGGGTCTGCCATACCTGCTCCCTGGGTAGGGCCGGGCTGGGAGTGGGAAGATTTCGGCAACTGGTATGCCCCGCCCATCGCCGGCCTCAACTGGGGCGACAATGTCTTCTCCCTCATCTTTGATACTTCGAAAAAAGCGGCTAAACCGACTCTTATCCGAACGGAACCGGAAATCCCGGGCATGGTGATTGAGAACTGTCTCACGGAGGAAGACGCCACGCATGACAAATCCTATGTCTATGGAGGCCCGCGTGTGAGTCTGCGCACCATCATCGGTTCCATCCCCCACAAGAACGCCACCTACACGGTGAGGGCATCGGTGCCCGATCCTCCGGCTTTTGCCGCCCGGGCCGTAGAGCGTTATTTATATTTAAAAGGTATAGCGACAGCGGGCGATACACTGAAGGCCGGTTCCCGGCAACTGCTGACCACCTGGCGCGGTGAATCGCTCGATTACGTCGTGAACGAAACAAATACCAACAGCAATAACCTGCTGGCCGAGATGGTGCTCCACCAGATAGCGCTGGTCCAGGCCGACGGTACACGTGCCAGGGGTGTCACAGCTGTATTGGACTACTGGAAGGGGAGAGGCCTCGACATGCGGGGCGTGAAACTCTATGACGGCTGCGGTCTGTCGCCCGACACAAGGGTGACGGCTCATTTCGTGTGCGACCTGCTGGCCGACATGAAGGACGACCGCGCCTTCCGGGCCTCCCTTCCCGTGGCCGGCAAGACGGGTACGCTGGCTATGTCCCTCAAGGGAACGCGCCTGCAAGGCAAGGCCCATTTCAAGACGGGTACGCTGAAGAACGTCGTCGCCTATTCCGGCTATATTTACGCCGACAAGGGGGAGATATACGCCGTCTCTTTTATCGTCAATGACTATGCCGGAACGTCAACTGCGGTGCGCAAAAAGGTGGAAAACCTGCTGCTTTTGATGATTCCTTGAGAAAAATTGATTGCGTTTCAAAAAAAAACGCTATCTTTGCACGCGATTATGAAACTGTTTGTCGTTCCTACCCCTGTCGGCAATCTGGAGGATATGACCTTCCGTGCCGTACGTGTTCTCAAGGAGGCTGATCTCATCCTCGCTGAGGATACGCGCACATCGTCGGTGCTGCTCCAGCACTACGACATACATACTCCCATGCAGAGCCATCACAAGTGGAACGAACACGAGACGGCAGCCTCATGGGCCGACCGGATTGAAACGGGGATGACAGTTGCGCTCATTTCCGATGCCGGCACACCGGCCATCTCAGACCCGGGTTTCATGCTGGTGAGAGAATGTGCCCGCCGGGGCATCGAGGTGGAATGTCTGCCCGGAGCCACCGCTTTCGTTCCAGCATTGGTCCAGAGCAGTCTCCCC
>CAJOOX010000104.1 GCA_905236195.1 uncultured Bacteroidales bacterium | reverse complement strand
CGGGGGTGATGCATGTGGGATGCAGTATCTTGGCGCCGAAATAAGCCAGCTCAGCCGCTTCGTCGAAGTTGAGCATTCTCACAGGCTTGGTATTCTCTACGTAACGCGGGTCGTTGTTGTGCATACCGTCGATATCGGTCCAGATCTGAATCTCTTCGGCACGGATGGCTGCGCCGATGATGGATGCGGAATAATCGGAACCGCCGCGCTGGAGGTTGTCGATTTCGCCGTAGGCATTGCGGCAAATGAAGCCCTGCGTGACGTAAATCTGTTCGTCGCTGTCCGATTCGAGTTTTGCCTTGAGGTTCTCCTCAATGAACTTGAAATCGGGTTCGCAGTTCTTGTCGATGCGCATGAAGTCAAGTGCAGGCACAAATGCAGCCTTCACGCCCATCTGGAGCAGGTAGCGGTACATCATATTGGTGCTCATCAGTTCGCCCTGGGCTACAACGCAACGTTCCTCAAAAATCGTAAACGGACGATTGGCAAACGAACGGAGGTAGTCGAGAATACCGCGGATGGTTTCCAGACAGTCCTTCTTGAGGTCGGCATCGGAGAAGAGTTCGTCGATCACGCCCTCATATTTGTTCTGGAGTTTGTTGATTACGTCCGAAGCACCGACAGCGTTCTCCAGACGGAAATAATCTGCAATTTCGAGCAGGGTATTCGTAGTGCCCGACATAGCCGAAAGCACGACAATTTTACGCTTGCCATCCTCGGTGATGAGTTTGGCCACATTCTTGATGCGTTCTGCGGAACCTACTGACGTCCCGCCAAACTTTAATACTTTCATTATATGTTTGTTTTGTTTGTTATTTTATTTTGGGCGCAAAGATAGTGTTTTTTTGCCAAATTTGCAAATATTTTCCGTAAAAAATCTATTTATTCAGTTTTTTTGCACTCCAGATTCATTTTCTGCCGACATTTCGTCACTCATATTGACCAAATACAGATTTTTGCGGGCTCGCGTGAAGGCGGTATACATCCAACGGTAGAAGTCCATGCCGAGGTGTTCGGGATTGATGTAGGACAGATCCAGATAAACGTCCTGCCATTGTCCGCCCTGACTCTTGTGACAGGTCACGGCATATCCGTACTTTACCTGCAGGGCATTGAAATACGGATTCTCCTTCACTTTCCGGATGCGGTCCCGTTGGGAAGGGATGTCGGCATAGTCTTCCATCACGGCATAGAACAGACGCGACATCTGTTCCTGGCTCAACGACGGTCCTTCTGACATCAGGGTGTCGAGCAGGACAATCACTTCGAGGTCGATGTTGTAGTCTGTCAGGGTGACATCCACATGGGCAAAGCGGAACCCGTAGAGCATTTCTTCCCGACGGACGCGGTTGACGGCGACGATATCGCCGTTGGCGATGAAGGGCACCTGGTCGTAATCCCTCGCCCACCAGTAGTTGTTCTTTACCACCAGCAGACGTTCGCCCGTGGTCAGTTCTTCCTCGCGGTCCAGGATTCTGTTGCGGATACCCAGGTTCAACTGATTGGCTTTTTTGTTGCTGCGGGTGATAAAAATGGTCTCATCGATTCCTTCGCGGCTATAGCTGCTTCCCAAATCGTCGGACATTGTCATTCCGTCGATGCGATGCAGGTCGCTGTAGTCTTTATATATAATGTGGGGAAGACGGTTCACTTCTCCACGGGAAATGTGGTTGCGGAGAATGGTGGCGTTGAAGAGAATGCCGGACTCCAGTTGCTGACGTGCCACCTCGGTCAGTTCGGCTTCCATCACCTCGAGCCCGTAGCCTTGCAGGTGACTCACGCTCAATGCATAGCTTTGCGTCTGGCCTACGGGAGGAAGCTGCGCGCCGTCGCCCACCAGCAGCAGACGGCAATCCGTACCGCTATAGACATATTCTATCAGGTCGTCGAGCAGGTTGCCGGTTCCGAACAGCGAGCCTTCCTGAAGCGTGGATATCATGGAGGCTTCGTCGCAGATATAGAGCGCCCCCGTCTGTTTGTTGTCTGTCAGTTGGAATCCGCCGTCCAACCCGAACTTCTTCTGCCGGTAGATTGTTTTGTGGATGGTCAACGCGGTTTTTCCGGCCATAGACGCAAACACCTTGGCCGCCCTGCCGGTAGGAGCCATCAGATGGGTCGGAACCTTATGGGCCTGAAGAGTCTTGACCAATGCGCCTACCAGCGACGTTTTGCCGGTACCGGCATAACCTCTCAGGATGAAAACGCGGTCCCGGGTGGTCGGCTCAAACAGGAAGTTACCTAATTTGACAAGAGCGTCTCTTTGACAATTATTAGGCAAAAAAGGCAGATTTTCGGTCACGTTTGTGACAAAAAAGTCATTTATCATCAACTTTTTGTAATTTTTTTCGCCAAAGATAATGTTTTTTCAAAAAAGTTTTGTATATTTGCAGCGGTTTTTTGTGAATAGGATGTATTATTTCCCCTTTTCGCTATCCGCACTTGTCGAAATTAAAACAAAATAAACATTATAATTGCTCAGTAATGAAAACGATTCTTAACATCATCCTCGTTGTAGCTGCTTGTTTGCTTGGCTACATGTGCTACAGAAGCGTTCAGCTTCCTGTAGAGTTCAACACCGAAGTAGCTCGCCGCGAAGCTGTTATCATCCAGCGTCTCAAGGACATCCGTACCGTCCAGGAGGCACATCGCGACAAGTATCAGGTTTATGCTTCCAGTTGGAAACAACTGATTAATTTTGCCAAGACTGCAGAAGTGCCGATTGTAAACAAGATCGGTTCGCTTACCGACCAGCAGCTCGCCGACGGTCTGAACGAAAAGAATGCATGGATGTATCTCTGCGATCCCAAAAAATACAGCAAGGAGATTGAAAAATTCGGCCTTTCCAAGGAGACCTTCTCCCGTGATACCGTATTCGTACCCCTCCTCCAGAAAGATTCGTCTCTGATTCGTCCCGACTTCAATATTGATTCCATCTGCTATATTCCCTTCGCTGAGAATCCCTCGGATACCTTCCGACTTGAGGTGGGTTCTGTAACGACCCAGTCCGGTTACGAGATGTCCCTCTTCCAGGCTCAGGCTGACTACAAGACCTACTTGTGGGATCTCGACCAGCAGGAAGTCGCCAACAAGATTGACGACAAGAAGCAGCAGGAGAAGTATCCCGGTCTTCAGGTTGGTGATGCTACAGAAGCTAACAACAACGCCGGCAACTGGGAATAATCTTCTGGTTTTGCAATTACTGGGCCTTTATTCGCAGGTCCCCGTAGCAAAATGACAAATAACGACCAACTGTCCATCCGGCTTCTGCCGGGTGGATTTTCGTATACATGGGGCGACCGGCCGGCGGAATTCATCTCTCTGACCGGCAATGATTCGGTTGCGGTTTTTGAGGATGCCATCCTGTCCCGTCAGGAACTGTTGCGGACATGGGAACTTGTCATATGCGAACTGCACACATCCCGCGTGGCCGTCTTGCCGGCAGACCTTCCGATGAGCGAAGCCAAAGCCCATTATGACCTTCTCCTTCCGGAAGCCGACAGCGAGGAAACGGTTCTGTGTGACAACAACAACGGCATTTCATTCTGGTTCGGAATGAATGCACGCATTTACCATTTCCTTCAGCGCACGTTCCTCAATGTCGTTTACCGGCACCCGCTATGTTCGCTTCATGCCTATTGGCAGACGAAAGTATTATTCGGCACCAATGACAAGATGATTGCAGACCTGAGTCTGGCTGCCTTGCAGTTGCTTGTGTATCGTGACGGGGACTTGCACCTGGCCATACGCCACGAAACCGGCGATCTCCGGAACATGACCTACCTGATTCTGAATACCTGGCATCAGTTGCAGATGAATCACCTCAGGGATTTGCTCATTCTGACGGGAGATACAACGCTCTGTTCCAAACTGCAGGAACAAACTCAGGAAATCATAAAAAACGTAACTACAGAACAATAACAAACATATCAAATGAAATATATCCCCACCCTCCTGCTCACCGGTTATCTGGGCAGCGGTAAAACAACACTGGTCAATCGGATTCTCTCCAATAAACGCGGCATCAGATTTGCCGTTATCGTCAACGACCTCGGCGAGGTCAACATAGACGCGGACCTTATTCAGAAAGGCGGCATCGTAGGCCAGAAAGACGACTCTCTGGTAGCCCTCCAGAACGGTTGCATCTGCTGTACGCTCAAGATGGATCTGGTTCAGCAGCTTCGCGAGATAGCTGATATGCGCCGCTTTGATTATATCGTAATCGAAGCATCCGGTATCTGCGAACCCGCCCCTATTGCCCAGACCATCTGTTCCGTCCCGCAGGTCTATCCGGATTTCTGCGAGAACGGTGCTGCACGTCTGGATTGTATCGTCACCGTGGTTGATGCTCTCCGAATGAAGGATGAATTCAAGAACGGCGGTGATCTGCTCCGTAAGGATATCGGCGAAGACGATATCGAGAATCTGCTGATTCAACAGATTGAATTCTGTAATATCATCCTGCTGAACAAAGCTGACGAAGTGTCAGCGTCTGACAAAAAACGTCTCTATGACATCATCCGGGGACTGCAGCCCAAAGCTGAGATTATCGAATGTAACTATGGCGACGTAGATCTCGACAAGATCGTCAACACCCGAATGTTCGAATTTGACGATGTGGCAGGCTCTGCCACTTGGGTGCAGGAAATCGAGAAACATCATGACGACGATGACGACGATGACGAACACGATGAAAATCATGAACATGAGCACGAACATCATCACCATGATGACCGCGAACATCATCACCACGAACATCATCACCACCATGAAGGCCTCGAAAACGAGGAAGAAGGTGAAGCCGAAGAGTATGGCGTCGGCACCTTTGTATATCAGCGTCGCCGCCCGATGGAACTGTCCCGTTTCGATGATTTTGTCGCCCGTCTCTGGCCCAAGAACATCATCCGTGCTAAGGGAATGTGCTGGTTCAAGGACGAAGACGATACCTGCTATCTATTCGAACAGGCCGGACATCAGGTCTCCCTCTCCAATGCAGGAAAATGGTTCGCCACAATGCCCGAAAACCAGATAGAACTCCTGTTGGAACAGCAGCCGCAGGTGAAAGCCGACTGGGACGAGAATGTGGGCGACCGTATGCAGAAACTGGTCTTCATCGGTCAGCATCTCGACAAAGAATACATCGCCCAATGTCTCGACCGATGCCTCGTGGATGCATAATATAAGAATAGACAAAAAAAACTACAACGGCAGACATTCTTCCTCGGAATGCCTGCCGTTGTCTGTATCTGCTGAAGATTCGAAGATCCGAAAATCCGGGGGTCAGAGCTTCATTACTTTCTTTCCGCCCACGACATAGAGGCCGGCAGACAGATTGGCAAGAGCCGTGTGGTGACGACGGCCCACAAGGTCAAAGACTGTGGCGGCTGTGTCTGCATTGCGCTCCACAACGGAGACCGCCGAAGCGTTGCTGGGAATGTATTTCCCGACTTCATCGCCCAGTGCCTCACCGCCCGTGGTGCAGGGATTGGTGATACGCGCCTGAACCAACAGGTTCAGATAATACTCCATGTTGTCATAGTCTTTCGACTTGTCGTGGCCGTGGGTGTCAACTTCATCGCCGTCGAACCATGCGTCAATATAATAGGCGGGTATATCGGGCTGTGCAGGCAGGTAACTTGTCTGGCGCTGTATCTCTGCCTTTGTGGCTGTCAGCTCCGGCCAGGGATCCTTTTGGGTGCCGTCTTCGCCGATGTATTTGCCCACACAGTCATCCTGGTCTTTGAGAATGCCAGGCAGGTTGTTGCTGTTGCCGAAGGTAGCTACACCGTTACGGGTATCCGAAACCATGATGGAATCCAGATGATCACGCACCACCTTGGCGCTCCTTATTTTGACGCAGCCGGCATAGTCGAGCACCTTGCCGTAGGTATCGTTGGCCGAGAATGTTGTCGTATAGGGAAAATGCAGAGGCTCTGTAACCCGGAGCGTATCTTTAGTCGCTTGGGTGAAGGTGTAATCAACTTTGGAATTGTCAATCTGGTT
>CAJOOX010000103.1 GCA_905236195.1 uncultured Bacteroidales bacterium | reverse complement strand
GGCCCTGTCAGCTATCTTGCGGGCCTCGCCCTTGTGGTCATATTCCGGCCAGAGCGAACGGGTATAGGCGTAGGCAGCAAAATCGGCATAGTCGACCTTCCGGCTGAAACGCAGCATCTCGTCGCGCTGTCTTACGGTCTCGCTGTCGTAGTAGCTGAGGGCCCGTCGGCAAAGTTCCGTCAGGGACTCATCGCCCTTGGCATACCCCCAGCTGTGGAGTTCGCCCACGAGCTGGAGCAGGGTCTCCGTTGCCCAATAGGACGAATGTAGATAGTGACAGCTGAACCATGCGATACCGCCGTCGGCCTGTTGCAGGTCTTTCAGTTTGGCGAGCACCTGACGCCGTGTAGCGGCATTACGAGCTGAGTCAGTGAGGTCTTCCAGACGTGACATCCGTTCGGTCTGACGGCGTGCCTCCGGGAGCCAGGGTGAAGCCTGTAGCGATGTAATCTTGAGGTCGGAATTCTTCTCCAACTGCGACACGAGGACACTGTCGCGGGCGTTGTTCTCCGTCCAATGGTGAATGGCTTCTGCCAGCTGCGGATTGTCCTTCACCAGCCCTTCGGACAGGCAGAGGGCGAAGAGGTTGTGGGCGAGCGAGCTGGCTGTCACATAGTCGCCGTCGGCAATGACGGGCAGGGCTAGTATGGCATACCATACGGGATTGGCACACACTTCGAGGGTCAGCCGGGCATCAGCCGGCCAGGCAGGTACAGCCATCGACAGCGTGTCGTCGGTGGGCTGCATGTAGAACGGCAGCGTCTCGACCACAGGCGAAACGTCGGGCAGTACGGGAAGAGCCTGCTGTTCGCCGTCGCCGTTACCTGCGGCATCGGCCGCCTTGACGCGGAACGCCAGCTGCGCCGTACCGGAAGGCACACGAACGGTCACACCGACGGGGACCGAACCCTTGGGTCCGACTTCCACGGCTCCGTTTTTCCGGCCTGAGGTGATGTCAATGGTCCCGTTGGTGAAAGGATCGAAGACTTCTATCTCATAACAGGCTGTAAGGGTTGTGTCGGTAGCATTCTGGATGAGTGCCTCCAAGCGGATTTCATCGCCCGTACGCACAAAACGCGGGAGTTTGGGCTGCACCATCACGGGACGCTGGGTCACCAGCGTGCGGCTGATGCCGGATGTCATGACCCTGCGGTTGAAGGCTAAGGCCTGGAGCGCCCAGGTGGCGTTGCTCTCGGGAGCCTTGAAGCGATAGATGCAGGTTCCGTCCTCCCCTACCGACAGCGAGGGTTCCCAAAGGGCCACTTTGATTTCGCCCTGACGCAGCGGGACATGTTGCAGAAGACCGGCAGTATGGGCGCCTGTATTTTCTGATGCCGCCATAGCTTCCACGACGGCATCCCCGGTATCCATGGGTTCCACTGCGGCATCCTCTTCCACAGCCACCATGCCGGTCATAGCATTAAGAGCCGTCGGCGCGGGGGCAGCCGACTTGTATAGACTCCTTCCGTAGGCGCGCACACCTCGTTCTGAGAAGAAACGGTGGCCGTACAGGTTCCAATGGGGTTCGGTAATGATGAAATCGGAATGGGAGTTTTGCTGCCAGGCAGCTTCGGTGGATATATAGGAAAGATACCATCTTTGAACCCGTACAAAATCTCTGCTCCATTTATTGACGTTGAAGGTCCAGCGGTTGTCGGCCAAATCCTGCAACGCCTGATTGTAAAACTCCAGAATCATCTGCGCCTGCGCAGGCTTGCCATCCTGGTTGCAGACAGTGAACGTCCATTCCTCGTCCTGTCCGGGCACCAGACGGTCGCGGAAAGACGTGAGCGCCAGGGAGATGTTCTCCTTGTGGGGCGACAGCATCCGGACGCGCTCATGGTGTGTTTGGAAATCGGAGACTGTGATGATATCCACTATGAGGCTCTCGTCGAGGCCCTCTGGCATTAGCATCGTGAAGTGATGAAGACCCGGTGTGTAGTGGAGCCACCCCTGCGCCTCCACCTTGAAGCGGGACTGAGCCACGTACCAGATGTGCGTCTCGCGATCAGTGCCTATCAATACATGCATCTTGTTTTTCTCCAGACGGCGCGAGGCCTCCGGAATCCACAGAGGCAAGGTGGCATAGCAGCGGCTGTCGTTCTCACGGTAGAGAATCACCTGTTGTTCCAAGGGAGCGGTGTCTCTGTCGTCTTTCACCTCGACGCGCAGCAGGTAGCGGCCGGATTTGAGCGACGCAGCCTTCACGACCGGATTGGACGACAGGAACTCACCCTGCGCCTCGCAACGTGTGGTGTCGGCGGCATCGAGGAGCTGCCACAAGAGGCTGACTTCCTGGTCATCGGCATCGGTGGAACGATAGACGAGGGGCAGCCGGAGCGTCTTCTCCTGAAGCAGGAAATCGGTGCTGCCCGACCACGCTATCTCGCGGATGCGCCCCAGCACGAAGGCGGCAGCGGCCTCCTGCGTCTCTCCGCCGGCATCGGTGAGGCGGGCGTTAACCGTCCAGCGGTAACGGGGATAACACCAGCGAGGACGGTCACGGGCCACCTGTTCGCGGGCGATGACCTCGGCAGGCACTGTGTATTGAAAGGAGCCGTCAGCAGCGGTGTGCACAACGGTATCCACCATTGTCTCTCGTATGACAGACTCAAACCACGACCACTCCGCGCGTGACACGAGGAGCTTCACATCCCGGTCGGCCAGCGGGAGACCCGTGTAGGTCTCTGCCTTGCCCCGGATAACCACGGGCTGGGAGGCATCATAGGAGTCGCATGTGCCGTCCATGGAGATGAAGAACGTAGGAGTCTTGTACTCGGAGACATCGAACCTATGGGCACAATGTATATCACCCAGCTTCACCCTCAAGTCATAGTTGCCGTTCATCCGGTCGGCAGGAATCACGAACTCGCCTGTAATCTGCCCGTTGGCATCGGTTGTGAATGTCCGGGTCTCCACGGTCTCCCCGTTAGGGTCACGTAATGTCACCTCGGCATCACGGCCAGAGAGGAGTCTGCGGTTGAGGCTGTCCATCTCGTAGGCAACCGCCGTGAATCGCATTTTCTCGCCCGGCCGGTAGATGGCAAGATCGGTGAAGACTTCGATCCCGCCGTGAGCTGATTCTTGGGTCGGGTATTGCGTGAACGACAGTTCGGGCGTATAGTGGTCGCCGGCTTTCGGAACCGAAACAGTGTAGTTTTGGTATCGCTTGTCATCCACCCTCAATGAGGCATATCCTTCTCTGCCGGTTGTGAGATTGAAGGTGGAACGGTTGACTTTCACTTCCAGCGGAACAGCAGCACGAGGTTCACCGGTTTTGCTATCAACCGTAAAAACAAGAGTCTCCTTCGGGTCGGATTGGGAGGCGAAGAGGGCGTAGGCCGAGACACGCATCAGGGCGTACTTGCTCACCTGCCGGTCCATCTGCCAGGCGCTGCCCACCTTGAAGCGGGGTACAATGACGTAGTAGCCGGGGCTCAGCGGCTCAAACAAGGTCTCCCCCGTCCGTTCCTCCCACGGCTGGTGTTCCGGGAACGACAGCGACTGCGTGGCAAGCGGGGTCTTCCCCTTGAGGCTGATTTGCCAACGGACATTCTTGTACTCCTCGTCGTTGATGCGGAACAGGAGGACTTCGGCCTCCCTGACGTTGCGGGCCTTGGCCGTTACTGCTATTGCCTGCGAGGGATGGACGGCCTGGGCATAGGAGAGCCGCACGTATTTGCGCTCAACCATCTGGATGATGTTACAGATGGCGTCCACATGGCGCGAATGGGGATAGCGGCTGAGATATTCCTTGTAGAGCGGATAGGTCTCCTCGCCACCGTCAGTGTGTGACAGCAGGAGGCCGCTCTCTTCATGTCCGGCATAACGGAGATAGGATTCCACTTTTTTATTGGGATTGCCAGCGCGGTCCTCCAGATAAATAGCAGGCACCGTGGCATCGGCATTAGCCTCCTGCCAACGGGCGTACCACTGGCGACGCAGGTCGTCATCCACGGTCATATCAACGGCCTCGTTGTAAAGGAAGTCGAGCAGACGGGGCAGGTAGTCATGAGAGTTTTCTTCGGACACAATCACGAGATTCCGCTCCCGTATATCTATATCCCGCAGCGAATCCTCCTGGCTCAGGGCCTCGTTGAGCAGATTCTGGATGCGGGCGTTGAACTGCGCGTCGTCCCACTCCGCGATGTCGGCGGGCAGTTGGTCGGCGGGGTTCTCACGACCGCGCCGCTCCCATTGCGTGGCCTGTTTGTAGGCCTCATAGACGCGTGCCTCCAATATGGCGAGCAGGGCCTTGGTGTCGGGAGCCTTCACCACGGAGCGCGTCTCCCCGATGCGGCGCAGCACCTCGGAAGCGTTTTCTTCGGAGATGGCCGTCTGGGCCAGGCTGTAGCGTATCAGAGCATCAACGGCTTTGTCTCCGGCACCCTTTTTGAGTGCGTCGGAGAGTTGTGTTTCGGCATTGGCCGCTACCGTCTTGGGATAGCTGAAGTCGGGTTCGGCATCCTGGCCGGAAAGGTGGAAGAAACTCATAGTCAAAAGGGATATAAACAGTAAGTGTTTCATATAGGATGTCTGATGTCTGAAGGATAATGTCTGAGAATTATTTTCCTGCCAGAAGGGCATTCACCTGGGCAATGACGGAATGGCCGGCATCGTTGTGGATGACATGATGGGCCCTGCGGTCTTTCTCGTCCTGCGGCATTTGGGAACGGATACGGGCCAGAATTTGTTCCCGGGTACTGTGGTCCCGAATTTGCACTCGGGAGATACGGAGTTCCAGCGGGGCAGTGATGCTCCATATCTCGTCGGCCTGCCGGTCGAAACCGCTTTCCCACAGGATGGCGCTCTCGAAAAAACATCTCCCCTGCTGTCGTTGTTTCCACCTTTCCAAATCGTCAAAGGTGGCCGGATGAATAATGGCATTGGCACGCTGCAGGGACTCGCTGTTGTTGAAGATGACAGCCGCCAGCGCCTTGCGGTCGAGCTGTCCCTCCTTATTATATATATGTGCTCCGAAGGCAGCGATGAGCGACGCTTTCACACTGGGGTCTTCGTTCATGAGCCGTTTGGCTTCGCGGTCGCAGTCATAGACGGCATAACCCATCGTACGCAGCAGTCGCGATACGATGGATTTTCCTGTACCTATGCCTCCTGTAATGGCTGTCAACATATGGGGTTCAATATTTTTTCACCAGACTCCCCGCTCGTCCACATATTCCACACTGTCGGGAATGACGCGCAGGTTAGTGATGATCTCATCATTCAGATCGGAACGCAGCCGGTATTTCAACCGGATGGGTATCTTGCGTTTCTTTTCATACAGAATGTCCAGATATGACACTGTCAGCGTAATGTCGTCGGCCGACAATTTCCGGTAGTGGGACACATCCACCAGACAGGTCACCGTGACCCTGTCGGGGAAAATATTCAACCGATGGCCGTCGGGCACATAAGAAGTCTCCACGGGAAGGTTGCTGAACGTCCGCTCAACATACTGCAGTACAGGGATGCGTATATTTATAGAATCGGGCGAAAGGTTCACACCGACGGGAGACAGCAGACGGACCTTTTCTGAGAGCGTGTCCGTCAACTGATAGTACCGTTTCGGAAGCATCGTCACCATCGTCATCGTGTCCAGCATCACAGCTGGTGCATGCACCAGCACCGATTCCGGACTGAATCTTACTGGCTGACACCGGTAGTTGTCGGCCGGACGATAGTCGATATTGAGCCGCACAGGCAGCTTCTTGCCATCAGCTGTCGCATAGCGTGCATCGATGAGCGCCGGCGCAATGGCTGTAATCTGCGTCGTAGGCAACAGGTCCGCCAGGATGAGCGACTGCATCTCGGCAGCTGAGATACGGAAATTGCCCGACACGTCGGCATAGCGGTTGAAATCCACACGGAGGTCTTTCACTTCGTTGCCATAGTCATACGACAGCAGGTTCATGTTGATGTCCCGGATATGGAAATGTATCTTTTCGGGCACCGGGGTAGTGAATACTTTGTTATCGGGCTGGTTTTCGATGATGAAAGCAACCGTTATCTCCGCATCGTTCTGTTCGCGGGCCGTCTCGACCACCCAGAAGAATAGCGACATAAGGATAAATGCCGTGAAGATGAGCACCTCACGGCGACGTGTTCGCTTAAACACGGCCTTCAGGTCACGGAAACTTCGTACAAAGGGGGATTTGCGGTCCATCGGAAAACAGAAAGACCGCCGACTGAAACGTCAGCGGTCTGTATTTTGGATTTGTTTATTTGTTGGCCTGCTGAACGTCGGACAGATCCTTGTAAACGCAGTCACGGTTCACCTGAATACGTGTTGTGTATTCGGGCTTGACGCGGAGGATGAAGCTTTCCACTTCTTCCTCTCCCTTACGGTTCGCTTTTTTCACGATACCGTCGATTTTTCCGTAAACACCGCCTGTCGTTACCACGTTGTCTCCTGTCTTCATGCTGTTGCGTTCCTCCTTCAGTTTCTTCTGCTGCTGTTGTTGGGGACGAATCATGAAAAAGTAGAACACTACAACGATCAGGATGATGAAAATCCAACTGGACCAGCCGTTACCCTGGGGCTGACCGGCCTGCAGTAAAATGGTTTCTAACATGTTCTTTTGTTATCTTAGGGTTTAATAATACGGCCCTCTTCGCGCAGTTTGGCCACCACACGGTCGAGAACACCGTTGACGAACTTCGACGAGTTGGGTGAAGAATAATATTTCGCCAACTCAATATATTCATTCAGGGTGATGCGCACCGGAATGTCGGCAAAGTGGATCAACTCGGCAATGGCTGTAGCCATGATGACCTTGTCCATCACAGCCATACGTTCGCTTTCCCAGTTGGAGGCCACTTCATTCACCATCGGAATGTATTCGTGGATGTGATCCAATGTCTGGTGATACAGTCCGTTGGCGAATTTGCGGTCCTCCTCGCTGGCAAACATCTTGGCGAGATGTACGGTTTGGTCGTTTTCTTTCATGCGCTGCACAGCTTTCACTGCATACGACAGCACTACTGCCAGATCGTCGTTCCAGAAGATGTCGCGGCTCTCGAGTGTCTCGTCCAACTGTTGGCAGTTGGGGAACACCTGGTTCAGGATTTCCAGCCACAATGCCTTGTCGTTATCGAAATCGGGGGCCTTCGGGGCACTCATGTAATTCTGATAGAGCGGCAGCGCCTCAATCTGCTCCCATAGGGCTCGGTACAGATCCGTATCGAAATCCGAGGTCAGGGTGTTCTCTTCGCAGTAATTCAGCACCTTCCCATCTTCGGCAATGAGCCGTGCCACACGGTTGTTCACAAACCGGAGATTCGGCATACGTTCCTCATCCGAAGGTATATACTTCGAGCGACCCGCTTCCAATTGTTGGCGGCGCCACTCTGTTACCTTCACGATGAGAGCCAACAGATAGTTATAGAGTTTCCACGAAGACTCTACCGCGCTCAGCATCTCGCCGTCCACCTCATGCTTGGGCCGGTTGGCCTGCAGGTCGGAATAGACGAGCTGTACGGTTTTGATACGAATCAGCTGACGGTTGATCATTTCTTAGCCAGAAGATCACGGATTTCGGTCAGGAGCTTCTCTTCTTTCGTGGGCTCCGGATCAGGTGCGGGGGCTGCAGGAGCCTCTTCTTTCTTGCGGTTCAGTGCATTGATGGCCTTCACCAGGAAGAAGATGGCAAGGGCTACAAGCAGGAAGTCGATAATCACCTGGATAAAGTTACCATAGTTCAGGCTTACGGCAGGCGTAATAACATTCTCGCCTTCCATAACTGCTTCCTTCATGACCCACTTCAAATCCGTGAAGTTGGCGTTGCCAAGCAACATTCCAATGGGGGGCATGATGACGTCATTCACCAAAGAGGTGACAATCTTGCCAAAGGCACCGCCAATAACAACACCGACTGCCATATCTACGACGTTGCCGCGCATGGCAAATTCTTTGAATTCTTTGAGCATTGACATAATTAATTCAGATTAAAATTGATTAAATTGATATTTCGTTATAACGATATGCCGTCATTTTGACATTTCGTCATTATTTTATCCTAGGAAGGCCAGCAGGATACCTGCAGCTACGGCCGAACCGATCACACCGGCCACATTGGGACCCATGGCATGCATCAGCAGATAGTTCGTGGAATCGTATTCCAGACCCACATTCTGTGAGATACGGGCAGCATCCGGTACTGCAGACACGCCGGCATTACCGATCAGCGGGTTCAGTTTGTTTCCTTCTTTCAAGAAGAGGTTGAAGAACTTCACAAACAACACACCGGAAGCAGTGGCTACAATAAAAGAGAAGGCCCCGATACCGAACACCAGAATGGAGTCTGCCGTCAGGAATGTCGAAGCTTGGGTTGAGCATCCTACGGTGAAGCCCAGCAGTATGGTCACGATGTCGATGAGGGGACCCTTGGCGGTGTCGCACAGGCGCTTTGTAACACCGCATTCCTTGATAATATTGCCGAAGAAGAGCATGCCCAAGAGGGGAAGACCCGAAGGAATGATATAGCATGTCAGCAACAGACCGATGATGGGGAACATCACCTTCTGCTTATGGGATACAGCTCCCGGTGCCTTCATGCGAATGCGGCGCTCCTTTTCTGTAGTCAGCAATTTCATGACCGGCGGTTGGAAAACAGGAATCAGTGCCATGTAGGAATAGGCAGCAACTGCAATAGCCCCCATCAGGTGGGGAGCCAACTTGGACGACAAGAAAATAGCTGTGGGACCGTCAGCGCCTCCTATGATTCCGATAGCACCGGCCTCACTTGGCGTAAAACCCAAAGCAAGCGACAATACATAAGCACCGAATATACCAAACTGTGCTGCCGCGCCGACCAGAATCAGTTTCGGATTCGCAATCAGCGCCGAGAAATCGGTCATGGCACCAATACCCAAAAAGATAAGCGGAGGATACCATCCCTGTTTCACGCCGCTGTAAAGAATATTCAGTACCGAGCCTTCCTCATAAATACCGATTCTCAAACCGGCTTCTAAGGGAAACGGGATATTGCCGACAAGGATACCAAACCCAATGGGTATCAGCAGCATGGGCTCAAACTTTTTGGCAGTGGCCAAATAGATAAAGAAGATGCCTACCAGCGTCATGATGACGTTACCCCAGGTCACATTGGCAATACCCGTGTAGTGCCAGAGATATTGAAGATTTTGAATGAAAAAATCCAGTTGCTCCATTTAAAATTTAAAATGCTTCGTTTCTTCGCAATTCGTTTGTAGTCGGACTGGGAATCGAACCCAGATCTAAGGTTTAGGAAACCTCTATTCTATCCGTTGAACTATCCAACCCTGAACTTCGTTTCGTGACTCGCCGAACCGCCATAAACGGTTCTTTTGAATGCAAAATCGGTGCAAAGATACAAAAATAATCATAAAAAAGCAAATATTTTCCATTTTATTTGTCCTCAGATTTGTGTTTCTCCTAAAATTTTCGTATTTTTGCCACACAAAAACGGCAAAATTGTGTCTTTTTACATTCATGACCGAACTCAGACAGCATAGCGCTCCACTTACGCCCGAACAAGTCGCCAGACAACGACAGCTCCACGGCGTCAACCGGCTTACACCGCCCGAGAGAGAACCGCTCTGGAAAGTTTTCCTCGAGAAGTTCCGGGATCCTCTTATCCTGGTCCTCCTCGCCATTATGGTGGTTTCTATGGGCGTCTCCTGCTTTGAGTTCTGGAAACTGCCCAATGTAGGCACAGAAGTCTTCCTCGAACCTTTCGGTGTGCTCATTGCCCTGCTGCTGGCCACCGGTGTCGGCTTCGTCTTCGAGGTCAAGGCCTCACGCGAGTTCGAAATACTCAACCAGGTAAACGACAATACTCCCGTGCGAGTCATCCGCAATATTGACGGTAAGGACCGCGTGGTCGAGATTGCACGATGGGAGGTGGTCAAAGGAGACTGGGTGATTGTAGAGACGGGAGATGAGATTCCCTCTGATGGCATTCTCATCGAGGCTGTATCGCTCTCTGTGAACGAGTCGATTCTCACGGGCGAGCCTATGACGCCCAAATTCCTTCCCTCAGGCGAACAGACCTCCGGCGAAGCTACCGCCTATCCCGTCGACCAGCTGTTGCGTGGCACGACCGTCATCGAAGGACACGGCACTATGGTAGTTTCGGCCGTAGGCGATGCCTCCGAACAGGGTCATGTGGCTCAGGCCACCCTCGTCGACAATGGGGTCACTACGCCTCTCAACCGACAGCTCAATGTCCTGGGCCGACGGCTGTCCACCATTGCTTTCGTTGCAGCTGCGGCTTTCGTGTTCGGACGCATCATCTGGTTCCTCTTCTTCGACGGAAAGGATGAAACGGTGCTTGAGACCATCCATTACGGTCTCAATTCCTTCATGCTGGCTATCACCCTGATCGCCGTTGCCGTTCCCGAGGGACTGCCGCTCAGCATCACTCTCAGTCTGGCCCTGGCCATGCGGCGCATGCTCAAAGAGCACAACCTTGTACGCAAACTTCATGCCTGCGAGACCATGGGCGCCGCCACTGTCATCTGCACCGACAAAACCGGAACACTGACCCTCAACCGCATGCACGTCGAGAACTTGTCCGACTGGCTCGGCAATCCCGAAGTACTGGCTGAGAGTCTGGCTGCCAATACCACCGCATACCTTTCTGACAAAGAGGAGCAGACTGCCATTCTCGGCAATCCAACCGAGGGAGCCCTACTACTGTGGCTCCGCGACCGCGGCATGGACTATCTCCCGATCCGTCAGTCGCTGCCTGTCCTCCGCCAGATACCCTTCTCCACCGAACGCAAACGCATGGAGACGACTGTGCGAAGCGTTGCTCTGGGTGGCAAGGAGGTTACCTACATCAAGGGTGCGCCCGAACTGCTCCTCGCCGATTGCGATGCCATCGCAGAACCTCCTTCCGGCCCGAAGGTTACGGCGAAGGAGATTCAGCAGATGCTGTTGCGTTTCCAAACCCAGGCCATGCGCACTCTGGGCTTTGCCTATCGCATTGAGGACGGCCCCCTCATCTTCACTGGCATAGCCGCAATCATGGATCCCGTACGTCCCGAAGTACCCGAGGCCATCCGTACCTGCCGCAATGCCGGCATCCGCGTTATTATTGTCACAGGAGACACCCTGGGCACGGCCGCGGAAATCGGACGCCAGTGCGGCATCATGCACGAAGGGGAACCTCAACCTTGGGAAATCATGACCGGCGCTGAGTTTGAAGCCCTCTCCGACGAACAG
>CAJOOX010000102.1 GCA_905236195.1 uncultured Bacteroidales bacterium | reverse complement strand
TCTTTCTCCGTGAGCGGCGAGAACATGACAACCTCGTCGATACGGTTCAGGAACTCGGGACGGATGGTCTGCTTCAGCATCTGGAGCACAGCCTCCTTGGTCTGCTCGATGAGGTTCTCGTCGGCCTGCGACAGACGGTCCAGGTCGGAAATCTTCTCATAGTTTTCGCGGATGAGCTGCGAACCCATGTTCGAGGTCATGATGATGATGGTGTTCTTGAAGTTCACCTGACGGCCCTTGCCGTCGGTCATGTGTCCTTCATCCAGCACTTGCAGCAGGGTGTTGAACACATCGGGATGAGCCTTCTCCACCTCGTCGAACAGTACCACCGAGTAGGGTTTGCGGCGCACGGCCTCGGTCAGCTGTCCGCCTTCCTCATAGCCCACGTATCCGGGAGGCGCGCCGAAGAGACGGGTCACCGAGAATTTCTCCTGATACTCGCTCATGTCGATACGCGTCATCATCTTCTCGTCGTCGAACAGAAATTCGGCCAGGGCCTTGGCAAGCTCGGTTTTGCCCACACCCGTCGTACCCAGGAAGAGGAACGAGCCGATGGGACGGTTCGGGTCGGAGAGTCCGGCTCGCGAGCGGCGTATGGCGTTGGCGACGGCCTCGATGGCGGCCTCCTGACCCACGACGCGACGGTGGAGTTCTTCCTCCAGATGGACGAGCTTCTCGCGTTCGCCCGTCATCATCTTCGATACCGGTACACCCGTCCAGCGCGATACCACTTCGGCAATGTCCTCGGCATCGACTTCCTCCTTGATGAGAGCCTCGCCCTCCTGGTTGTCGTGCAGCTGTTGAAGGATGGCCTCGTTCTCCTTCTCCTTCGACGGGATGGTCTCATACTCGATTTTGGCCACGGTGCCGTAGTCGCCCCGCTGCTTGGCCTGTTCTGCCTGGAACTTGAGCTGTTCGATATCGACCTTGTTCTGCTGGATGCGGTCGATAAGTCCCTTCTCGTTCTTCCACTTGGCCTGCAGTTTGCTTTCCTCTTCCTTGAGGTCGGCAATCTTCCTGTCAAGGGTGGCGAGTTTGCTCTCGTCGTTCTCCCAGCGAATGGCCTCGCGTTCGATTTCGAGCTGCATCACCTGGCGGTGGATGTCGTCCAGAGCCTGCGGTTCGGAGTCGCGTTCCATACGCAGTTTGGCCGATGCCTCGTCGATGAGGTCGATGGCTTTGTCGGGCAGGAAACGGTCGGTGATGTATCGCGTCGAGAGTTTCACGGCCTGTATGATGGCAGCGTCCTTGATACGGATTTTGTGGTGATTTTCATACCGTTCCTTCAGTCCGCGCAGGATGGCAATGGCATCCTCCTCGGTGGGCTCATCGACCATCACCTTCTGGAAACGGCGTTCCAGGGCCTTGTCTTTCTCGAAGTATTTCTGATACTCGTCGAGGGTCGTGGCACCCACGGCTCTCAGTTCGCCGCGCGCCAGGGCGGGCTTCAGGATGTTGGCGGCATCCATCGCACCTTCTCCCTTGCCTGCACCCACGAGGGTGTGGATCTCGTCGATGAAGAGAATGATTTCGCCATCGCCTTTCTGCACTTCCTGCACGACGCTCTTGAGTCGTTCCTCGAATTCACCTTTGTATTTGGCACCGGCTACGAGGGCGCCCATGTCGAGCGAGAAGATCTGTTTGCTCTTCAGGTTTTCGGGCACGTCGCCGCGCACGATTCGCTGGGCCAGGCCTTCCACGATGGCGGTCTTACCCGTACCGGGTTCGCCGATCAGAACAGGATTGTTCTTGGTGCGGCGCGACAGAATCTGGAGCACACGGCGTATTTCGTCGTCACGGCCGATGACGGGGTCCAGTTTGCCTTCACGGGCACGCTGACACAGGTTCTGTGCATATTTCGAGAGGGCGTTGTAGGTGTCCTCGGCGCTCTGTGAAGTCACTTTCGAACCCTTGCGGAGTTCGGCTACGGCTTCTTCGAGTCCTTTTTCGGTCAGGCCCATGTCCTTCATCATCTTCGACACGGGGTCGGAGGTCTGGAAAATACCCGTGAACAGGGCTTCGAGCGACACATACTGGTCGCCAAGTTTATGTGAAATGTCGTTGGCCCGGGTCAGTGCTTCGTTCGAGGAGCGCGACAGATAGGGGTCGCTGCCACCCTGAACTCGGGCGTAGCTCTCGGCCTGACGTTCCACCGCCTGGCGGAAAACAGCGGGCTGCAGACCGAACTTTTGCAGAATGAAGTTCGTCACGCTTTCACCGCTGTGAAGAATACCCAACAGAATGTGGGCCGGTTCGATGGCCTGCTGGCCATGTCCTTGCACATACTCAACGGCATGTTGCAATGCCTCTTGCGATTTGATGGTCAAGTTTTCGAAATTCATAATTCAATGATTTTATATTTGTACATTTTATATTTTATATTATAATTACATCTCAATTCTCAATCACATCTCAATTAATTTTCACTGCCCATAAGACGGCAAAACGCATGCCACCGACAAAATGTCCGTCCCGGTATGCCAAAATTTCTTAAATTATTTGGTCATGTCGGAGAAAAGTGTTATTTTTGGCGCAGTTTTTTATTAGTACCCCTATGTATAAGAAGATTCGTGTTGTGTTGGCTCTGCTGTTCTGGCTGGGTATCACGCTTCTGTTTCTCGACATCACCGGTGTTCTGCGCCATCATCTGGGCTGGCTGGCCAAAGTTCAGTTCCTGCCGGCGGTGATAGCCCTCAACTTCGGTGTCGTTGCCCTTTGGGTGGTGGTGACGCTCCTGCTGGGCCGTTGTTATTGTTCAGTGATTTGTCCCTTGGGTGTTTTCCAGGACATTATCGCATGGTTCGGCCGTAAGTTCCGCAGCAAGCGCACCCGCAAGGTGCCCTACGACTACAGCCCTGCCAAGACTTGGCTCCGCTGGACCGTGCTGGTGCTTTTCATTGCTGCCATGCTTGCAGGAGCTGGTTCGCTGGTGGCTCTGCTGGCACCCTATTCTTCCTACGGCCGCATCGCCCAGAATCTCTTCCAGCCGCTCTGGACCTGGGCCAACAACGGTCTTGCCGCCATCGCCGAGCATTACGACAGCTATGCGTTCTATGAGCGCGAGGTGTGGCTCCGTTCGCTGCCCACCTTCCTGATTGCCGCCGTTACCCTTCTGGTGCTCATCATCCTGGCCGGGAAGAACGGACGCACCTACTGCAATACCGTCTGTCCCGTGGGAACCGTCCTCGGGGCACTCTCGCGTTTCTCCATTTTCAAGATACACATCGACGAGGACAAGTGTGTCAACTGCAAACTCTGTCAGCACAACTGCAAGGCTGCCTGTATCGATATTCCCAACAAGAAGATTGACTACACGCGCTGTGTCGACTGTTTCAACTGTATCGGAAAATGCAACAAAGGGGCCATCACCTTCGGTCTGCACAAACACAAACCCCTCGTCTCGACCACAGCCAAGCCGGAGGCCGACAAGGGCCGCCGTGCCTTCCTGGCCAGCGGCGCTGCCCTCCTCGCCACAGCCGCTCTCAAGGCCGAGGAGAAGACCGTCGACGGGGGGCTGGCCTTTGTGCTCGACAAAAAAGCGCCCGTGCGTGTGACTCCGCTCACACCTCCCGGTTCGCAGTCCTACGACAATTTCACCAAGCGTTGTACGGGATGTCAGCTCTGCGTCTCCGAGTGTCCCAACGACGTGCTGCGTCCCTCCACCGACCTCATGCACCTGATGCAGCCCGAGATGAGCTACGAACGCGGACACTGCCGTCCCGAATGTAATCGCTGCTCCGAGGTGTGTCCCGCAGGAGCCATCCTCCCGGTGCGGCTCGAGGAGAAAGCGGCCATCCAGA
>CAJOOX010000101.1 GCA_905236195.1 uncultured Bacteroidales bacterium | reverse complement strand
TGGCAAAAGGATGCCACAGAAAGCAAAAAGCAGCCGAAATAAAAGGGTCATCTGTGTATAAGTTAATTAAACCAGAATTTATAGAACATCCCTGAGCTGTGACAATAGCGTTATCTGTACAGCCCGGCTCCCTTCCCTTTAGGGGAGGGCAGGGGAGAGGCCTTACCATTTGACCGAGAAATTGACGTTGAGCATTCTGCCCGTGAGATAGTTGGGCACTGCATACTGCATATTGTCCACCGCCGTCACCCAATAGTAGGAGTTGGTGTTGTCGATGTCCAGCAGGTTGAAGATATCCACACCCAGATTCATTTCCTTCAAGTGGCGCCAGCCCTTGCGGCTCATGAAGGCCGCGTTCTTGCGCGACCAGACGTACGAGACGCCCAGATCCACACGTTTGTAGGAGGGAGTGCGGAAGATGCCGGAAGCCCTGCCGCCCACGGGTGAATAGAACGGAAGCCCGTCGTTCATCACGCCGCGCAGGTGCACTTTCCAACTGTCGTTGCCCGGCCAGTAGTCTGAGAAAAACAGCCCCAGCGAATAACGCTGTTCGGTGGGACGGGCGGTGGTCAGTCCGTCGAAGGTTTCCTGCGCCTTCATCAGCGAGAGTGAAATCCACGAGTCGGTGCCCGGCACGAATTCGCCGAACAGTTTCGTGTCGATGCCCAGTCCGTAGGCTTTACCCCGGTTGTCGCCGTAGTAACGGATCTGTACGTTGTCAATCTCGTAGGGAATATAGTCCGAGATCTGTTTCCAGTAGGCTTCCGCAGTGAATTTGAAGGGCCGGTCGTAAGCCTTGAACGTCCAGTCCATGCCCAGAATCAGCTGGAATGAACGCTGAGACTTGATGTCGGAATTCATCACAACGTAGCTGTTGCCGTCGGCATCCGTCACGGGCAGACGGTATTCTTTGTAGAAGGGAGCCTGATAGTAGATACCTGTGGACAGGCGCCACACGACGTCGGGATGGTCGTCGTGTTTGTATCTCAGGGCGGCACGGGGCGAGAGGAGCCACTCCCTGTTGAAATCCCAAAAGCTCAGTCGCAGTCCGCCGGTGAAGAGGAAACGTCCGTCCCACATGTTCCAGCCGTAGGTGTCCTGAACGAAGAAATTCAGCCTGCTGGTCCTTTTATTGTAGAACGAGTGGAGGTTCTCGATGGTTTCCACCGAGGTGCCGGTGTGGGGGAGGGTATAGCCCGAGGAATCGCGCATCTCCCATTCGGCGATTCGGTCGTCGATTTTCTCACTTTGGAAGTTGAACCCGTAGCCCAGTTTGTTGTGGCCGATTTGGGTTTTGCCTTTCAAGCCCAACGCCATGACGGATGCCCGGAGGTAGTTGCGGGCATGTTCGCGGTATCCGCCCACGCCCAGCGAACTCTGTCCGCCGTCGGTGGCCTGGTCCAGCCAGTATTCTCCCGAGATGTCGAACGTCACCTTCTCGTCGGTGAAGAATCCTGAGGCCTGCAGCATCAGTTCCGTTTTAGGAAGTCCCTTCCAGTGCAGGGTCATGGCTCCGAAGTAGGTGTCGAATTCATCCGATTCCTTACCATCGAAATATACCTTGAATTTTTTTACATCCTCCATTGTGCCGAATGAGGTCTCGCGGCTTTCTGGCACGAATTTATAGGTGTTCTGGGCAATATTTCCCAGGAAGGAAACGGCCCACCGGTCGTTGAAGGCATAGGTCAGGAAGGTCTGGTAGTCGAAGAAACGCGGGTCGTATTCGCCGTGGGTGTCCAGCGACCGCAGCATTGATGAATTTCTCTTGTATCTCACTCCGTGCAGCTGGCTGAACCGCTTTGTGCGATGTCCGAGTGCGGCCGAGGCGCCCATCACCGACACTTCGGCACGGCCCTCGAACTCGTCGGGTACTTTGTAGGTGATGTCCAGCACCGACGACATCTTGTCGCCGTATTCGGGTGCAAAACCGCCCGTCGAGAAATCCACCGAGGCCACCATGGCCGGATTGATGAACGACAGCCCTTCCTGCTGTCCGCTGCTGATGAGCTGGGGTTTATAGACCTCGATGCCGTTCACATAGACAAGGTTCTCGTCGAACGAACCGCCTCTCACGGAGTACTGCGACGAGAGTTCATTGTTCATCGTCACGCCC
>CAJOOX010000100.1 GCA_905236195.1 uncultured Bacteroidales bacterium | reverse complement strand
CATATAAATCTCATCGTATTCGCGTCCTTTAGATTTATGTATTGTGGAAACAGTCACATCGGCACCATCGACATCAGAAAAATCCTCGATGGATGATTCAAATACAAACTCCTTAAAATCAGTATAATATTTGGTTCGAACTGTCTTCTCGAACACCTCAACACAACGCTTAAGATAAGGGAGACTCGAGCTAGACGCGTATTTGGAGAACGTCCTTTCCTTTGCAGTATGCCATGCATCTTCAGGAATAACAGGTGTAGAAACAGACATGTCCAGCATGCGCATGAAATACCTGACCTCGGCCAAAGCGCTAAAATTGAATCCATCCGCTGACTGAATGAGTTTTGCATTGACTCCACGGCTCCGTAGCAGAGCTAGCAATATCACCGCCTCTTCATTTGTCTGCGTCAATACGCCAATTGGTCCTATATGAGGCCTTGCCATCAAATCACGCACAAGAGGTTCGTACATGCATTCAGAAGCGAAACGAGTCACGAATACCTTGCCCCCATCCTTTGTCATTGAAACAATAGGCGTCTTTTTCAGACGCTTACGAATCTTCCCGGAAAAATAGTTGGCATAATCAACTACCGCCTTGCAACTGCGATAATTCTCCGTCATTTCCACAAAACTGCTACCTTCAAGCCGTGACAACTCATATAAGTACCTGGAGTCTGAACCTCGGAACTCAAATATGTTCTGGTCGTCATCTCCTACCGCAATCACTCTCATTTCTTCATTCTGCTCCATAAGGGCTTGAACCAATGCGAATTCATCGGCACTCATATCCTGTGCCTCGTCAATGACCAGGACAGTTTTACTGATTCGGTTGGGTTCCACTTCTCCATTTCGAATCATTTCGGCCGCACGCTGCACGACATCCTCTGAATCCTCCAGATTACCAATGCGTCCCATAAGATCGAAGCAATAAGAATGGAAGGTCTTTATCTCCACAAAATGAGCGGCATTGCCGATAAGATCCATCAGCCGCTGCTTGAATTCCGTTGCCGCAGCTCGAGAGAAAGTGAGCATCAGAAGCTGTTCATGCTTCACGTCTTCAAGCAGCAGAAGAGAGGCAAGTTTATGCACAAGCACCCTGGTTTTTCCACTGCCAGGGCCCGCAGCAACAACAATACAGCGAGATTCTTTGTCGGAAATAATTTCCATTTGCCTGGAAGAGAGCAATCCAAATATCTGCCGATACTTCTCCGGCGTCATGTTCCTTTGGATTTCCTTAGCACGATTTCCTTTGAAATACTTGGATATAAAACTTTTGTACTCCAGCCGGAAGTAGTCCTTCACATACTGAAGAGCAGCGCCATAGTCCTTGACCATCAGATTGGCATACTCTCCAACTATGTGAATCTGCTGGATCTTCTGCCGATAGAATTCATTCAGCATCGCATAGTCATCTACCTTGTACCTGAGCTTGTTGTCCTTGATACGGCGGATATCCATTGCATTGTAAAGAACCAGAAAACCGCCTTCCAGTTTAAGCGCTCCGATTCTGGAAAGATAGAGAAGTGCTTCTTCCACATCAGAAATCGTTGCTTCCATGCCACCATCCAGAAGCGAGGCATCCTGAGCATTGAAATCCCTCTGCAGTTCGAGGATGGAAAAATGGACAGCTTTAGATTCGCCTTCCTTATCGGCCTGCGCATACAACCACTCAATAGCAAAGCGGCAAATTCTGGTGCGTTTTTCAAAACGCCTGAGGATACTTTCCATATCGGCCTGCCTGGCGATTCGGACGCTATGCAGATTATAATCGTCCCTCCTCGTATATCCTTTGACAGTAAGAAAAAATAGCAGTGTCTTGATATCTTTTTCTGTCGCCGCAGTAATGCCCTCCCTCACGGCATCATCATTCAACTGTTTATAAGAAATATTCAATGACTCATCGGGAATCCGTTCCAATATGTACTTTTCCAATTTGGAGAAGCGCTCAAAATTGATAAAAGTTTTTTTCTGGGTGCTGCCGGGATCCTGCAGATAAGCCGATAAATCCCTGCTGTCGGCAAGGATTCCCTCCTGCCTCATTCTCTCTACGGCCGAAACGACTTCTGTCTTGGTGAGTCCCAGAATATCGGCCAAATAATCAACACGGGATTCAGCATCCTCATCCTGTGCGCGTGAAATGTATTTCTGCGAAATCAGTGACTTGATGATACGAACCGCCTTCTCTATCTCTATTTTCTCAAACAGGACCGAGTTTTCTATTCTGGTACGCGCCTCGTCCATATTGGACACGGTGATACCGGTAGCATAGACGTGTGGGATATTGTTTCCACGTTCAATATAGCCAGCCTGCTCCAAGGCCGACAGTGCCGTCTTGACACGTGTTTCCATCTCTGGGACTGAGTCATCCCAACCAGCCTTTCGAGCAATTTCCAAGACGGAACACTCTGCCCGGTTTCTGTACCGCGTCAAGTCTTTAACGGCCTTCCAGACCTGCTGTATCTCACTGAGACTCACCTTTGTCTGGTTCAGGAGAATAAAATGCTTGTCCAGATCGTCCTCACTATAAAGCACATAGCAACGGGCCTCCAGCGATGGGTCACGACCAGCCCGACCTGCCTCCTGGACATAGTTTTCCAGCGAATCAGAAATATCATAGTGAATAACAAGCCCCACATCCTTTTTGTCAACCCCCATTCCAAAGGCAGATGTCGCGACGATGATTCGCACTTCGTCGTTCATAAACGCATCCTGATTCGCCAACTTAGCATCGGCATCCATCTTTCCATTAAATGGGAGAGCATTATAGCCGTCACGGGTAAGTCTTTCTGCAAGTTCTACCGACCGTTTTGTCCTTGCGACATAAACTATGACAGGGCAATCTGATTCCGAAATCAGCAGACGAAGCTTCAGGTACTTATCCTCATTTGAATCGGCATGGACAACACTGTATCGAAGGTTGGTTCTGGATGCTGAAGAGGCAAACAGTTCCAGATGGATTCCCAGTGTTCGCTCAAAATAGTCGCTGATATCCTGAATGACCTTCTGCTTTGCCGTTGCAGTAAAACAGGAAACGGGAATCTGCACTCCATTACCTTTGCGCTTCTGATATTCGCTGATAAACTTGCCAATATAAAGATAATCTACACGGAAGTCTTGTCCCCAAGAAGAGAAGCAATGCGCCTCGTCAATGACGAATCGGACTACATTCCTGGAAAGGAGTATCCGTTCTATCGTACGCGAACGAAGCATTTCAGGAGCAATATAAAGGAGCGACGCCT
Source organism: uncultured Bacteroidales bacterium (assembly GCA_905236195.1). Lineage (GTDB taxonomy): Bacteria > Bacteroidota > Bacteroidia > Bacteroidales > UBA3663 > Liminaster. The sequence continues at coordinate 1,249 of CAJOOX010000100.1, read as the reverse complement.
CTCCACTGGAAACCCTTTCTATAGCAAGAGAACGTGAAATGGGATCCAGAAGACCATTGATTGTTACAGCATCCGTAATTCCTTTCGCGGCAAGATTGTCCACCTGGTCCTTCATAAGAGACTGGAGCGGGGATATCACAACGGTGAGACCTCGTACAGAGTGCCCCTGCATCAGGGCCGGGAGTTGAAAAGTCAGGGATTTTCCTCCTCCTGTAGGGAATATGGCAAGTAACGATTTTCCATCCACAGCGGCCTGAGCAGCCTTTTCCTGAAGATTCTCACCATCGAAGGTCCGGAAAGCGTCATAGCCAAAGAACTGCTTCAATTTCAAATGTACGTCCAGTTGAGTATTACAGTAAATGCAGCCTTTGGCACACCGAGTATGCCGCAGTAACTTCATCACATACTCTATTTCGGGATAATTTCGGATAACCCAGGCGGGCGTATTGGATCTATGGTCAGATGTATCAATAAGCGCCAGGGCATACGCCAAGGCGCAAGGCCAGCGATCAATCAGAGAGATGATGTCAGCATTGGAGCATATGCGGCCATCATAATGGTTCTTGATTAAATCTGGCAAATGACGTCTAGTCTCCGAAGTAGCACCAACCATATGAAGAAATCCCTCAAACTCTTTCTGCCCATTTAGGAGAGATGAGAAGATCTGCTTCTTTTCACGAGGTAATTCATTCCACCGAGCTATTTCATCCCAAAGAAGATCTCTTGCTTTCTCGCAGTCATTGAGTGGATTGTTCATCTGCTCACTCACCAGTTTGTCATCTTTAACAAGTTTGTGGTAAGGCCTTTCCGGGAAAAGCAGCGGAGATAAATAAAGCGTATCAACCAGTTTCCAGTTTCCGCGCTGTCCTTCCAGCAAATATTTGGCATCGTGATGGACGATATTGTGCCCACAAATGTAGTCTACACCGCGGAGAAACTGAAGCAACTCAGATCTGGAAGTCTTATGAAAATAACTGCCGTCATGACGCAATGCTCCAATATCGTGGACCTTTTGGTCCTTGATACCAACTTCGGCATCAATGATTGCATATTTGACGGATTGTTCAGGACTTTCATTCACTTTTTGCCTGAACCTGTCCCAGACTGACATATCAATACTATATTTTTGTAAAGTTAATAGTTTTTCGCTGTTTAGCAAAACGAATGCGCCTGATGTGTAGGATTTTGAAATGTCAATTGGAGGACTTTGCCATTCCGGGGGAAATACCTATCTTTGGGCAAAACCATT
>CAJOOX010000099.1 GCA_905236195.1 uncultured Bacteroidales bacterium | reverse complement strand
GAAAACGGTACTCGTCGGAAGAGGCGTGGCCAGTGAGCCTCGCAGGATGCCGGAAGAAAACGGACTGCATGAGCTGCTTGCCGAGACTGAAATTCTGGTTGAGGATGAGTCCCGTACCTAGACAGATGCGATAGTCGCCCACAATGACCCTGCAGTCGCGATTCCTCTGCCACTCGAGAAAGCCCATGACGGCCCCGTCGCCCCATCGTTCGCCGGGGTCCTTTTCGGCGTTGACAGCGGCGCGGAAATGTCCATAGGATGCCTTCCAGCGTACTCCTGCACGAAGAGGGTTGCCGAGATAGGCCTTATTGGCGAGTATGCGCTGCTGTGTAAGATTCCGATAGCCGTCGCGCTGCGACAGACACGCATCGGTGCGAAGCATCACCTCCTGACGATAGCTGGAGGAAGGTTCCCACTCCCGGAACTCGAGATCCTCGAGGAGACTCATGTAATGCTGCAACCCCTCCTCACCCAGCCCGTCGACGGTCTCATCGTCCAGACGGTCGAGAATCTGTTGCTGCCAGTCCGCAAGCGTGTCGGCTGGGAAGAGCATGGCAAGTATAAGCAGAAGTGTCATCGTTCCATCCAGTTTCTGAAAGGGTTCCACTTAAGAAAGAGACGAAAGAGCAACGGAGGCACGAGGACAGCCATGACGAAGACGACACCCATGCCGATGAGCGTAATCTGTCCGAGGCTGTGGAGCGCCGGGTGTTGTGCAAAGACGAGGGCCCCCATGCCGACGAGCATGATAAAGGCCGAGAGCCGGATGCTGCGCAGATAGGAGGCCGAGGTACGCGTACCCGTGCGGTAGTCGCGAATCAGTCCTTCGGTGACAAAGATTGTATAATCGTCGCCCTGACCGAAGATAAAGGTAGCCAGGATGATGTTGACAATATTGAACTGAATGCCCAGAAGCTGCATGATGCCCAAAATCCAAATCCAACCGAACACCATGGGAAGGAAGGCTATGAGGGCAACCTCGAGCCTGCGGAACGAAGCCCAGAGGAAGAGGAAGACGATGGCACCGCAGAGGATGCCTATCCAATTGAATGAACTGGTAAGACTGGTGGCAATGCGTGCATTGAGCGAACCCTGGTCGAAGACAAGCGAACGGGGAGCAGCCGCCTGCAGTGCCATCCCGACGCCGGCTACCCGGGCACGCGGCACCTCCGCCCTGACGAGGAGATTGCCATGACGCACATATCGGGCCATAGCATTGTCGGTGAGAGGGCGGAATGCATCCGAAGACAGGACCGGCAGCGAGTCGGAGAGCAGGGAGCGGAAGCCTGTGAAAGCCTCGTCGGAAAAGCCGATGTCTCGGGCTATTGCCATCATGCGATACCAGCCACCTGCCAGTGCTCCGTCCCTATCCACAAAGCCGCTGTCCCGCCAATAGCGGTGCCATGTCACCAACCGAAGCTGCTGCGCCTCCGCATCGGGCAGAAGGAGCCACGGGTTGCAGACAGAGGCCACAATCCCGGCACGGGACAGGCTGTCGAGCACCGCCGTGAGACGCGGAGCCTCCGCCCCCGCAGACTCACTGTTCAGGACGGCATAGACGGAGACCCCGTCACCCTGTCCATCGAGGGCAGAGAGCTGCTGCATGTCGCTCCTTGTCGCAGGACTCATATAGTTGATGTGGGTGAAGTCGGCATCGAACTCCGTATGCCACGAGAACCAGCCGAACACCAGCGTACCGATGACCAGGAAAACGGAGACAATCCGATCGAAGCGCGGGGAACGACAGCGTTCAGACGCAGCCCCGGCATCCGATGCGGGTTGGGGATGTGTAGCAGAGCGTGACCTCATCTGCGGCAGCCAGAGGAGGGTGAAGAGAATGGTACCCACGAGCATGAGAGCCGCAAAGAGGCCGAGGTCGCGCAAGGCGACAGCCGGCAGGGGAACAAGGGTGAGAAATGCACCCACGGTGGTGAGATTGCCGATGACCAGGGGCGACACAAGATCGCGCAATGCAACGGAAGCATCGCCAACCTCGCGGAGGTGACATTCGTAGTGGAGAGGATAGTTGACCGCTATACCGATGAGCATCGAAGCGATGCCCAACACAATGACAGACAGGGAATCGAGCATCCACCCCAGACAGCCCAGGGCAAAGAGATAGCCGAAACCCGTAGCAACCAGGATGGAAAAGAGGGGACGCAGGTCGCGGAACCTGCGGATGAGAGCCAGGAGGATGAGAAGAGCGGCAACGGCAAGGGCCAGGAGCGAATCGCGACGTATCTGACGAGCATTGCCCACAGCGACGACAGGCGCTCCTATGGCATGACATTCCACCCGTGGCATTGCAACCATCACACTGTCGCAGGCCTCGCCGAGGAGACTGACGAGGTCGCCGTTGCTTCCGGTCTCGCTGTTGCCGAAAGGAGACACAAGGGAAATCCACGCACACTTCCCGTCGGACGAGAAAACGTAACCGTCGCGGAGGTGCATGGTCATCGACGGACGGAATGCCAGGAGACGCTCACCCACCGGAGCAAAAAGTCCGAGAGGGTCTGTGTCAATCCAATCGGCCGACTGGGAGCCTGCCTGAGACGTGAGGAGTCGGTAGGACCTTGTCAGACGCTCCCGCAAAAAGGACGTATCGGCCGGAGACTCAGGCAGTTCGCCGGGCCGAAGCAACCAGGGTATGTGCGCGTAACAGAAGTCCATCATGGCCAGTATATCGTCCTGCCGGACCCGGGCAGTTACCCCCGTAAACCAATGGGCCGTATCAAGGCGTCCGAGAACATCGGTATACATCTCCATGGCCCGAGGCAGCAGCGCGGCTGCCGTCACACTGTCATCCCGGGACGTGAAACAGACAGCTATCCCGGAGCCCCCTGCAATGTCCTGATAGATTTCAAGAGAACGACGGTAATCGCGATCTACTGGCAGGAAGTCGGTGATGTCCTCTTTGTAGCGAAGACGCCATGCACCGAGAGCCGATACCGTCACAAGCAGTATCAGCAGCCCCCAACACCAGAAGGGATGGGATTTCATCCAGCGAAAAACCGTCATTTCCACACTGCAAAGATAGTTAAAAATAGATAATCGGAAGCGTTTGGTGGATAAAAAAATATGAAATTGAGAGAATTTTGGCGAAAGATTGGGGATATTGAACAAAAAACACGTATCTTTGCAGCGAAAAATGAAACGACTGACCCGACATATCGCATGGATTGGAATTCTATGGATTCTGCTGTCTGCCCTCCCCGTGCAGGCTCAGTATGTGCTGCATTCGGGTCAGAGGGAAGGACCGTTGCCTGCGACCGTTGACCCCGAGACGGGCGACACGATTGCCATCATCCTGCTCCGGAACGTCTGGTGTTTCAACCGCAAACACTTCACCAGCGAGCGCAAGGAACGTCATTACTGGCAAATGGTGAACGATGTGAAGAAGACGTTGCCCATTGCCAAGGAGGCACGGAGGCTGCTCATCGCCTCGTACGACTCGATGCAGGTGATGGACAAGAAAACCCAGCGCAAATACTTCAAGGCGCTGGAGAAAGACCTGATGAAGCAATACAAACCCCAACTCAAGAAACTCAACTACCGCCAGGGGAAACTGCTGGTGCGGCTGATAGACCGCGAATGCAACAACACTTCGTATAAGATTATCCGCGAGTACATGGGAAGGACCAAGGCATGGTTCTGGCAGGGCTTCGGCCTGCTGTTCGGCATCAGCCTGAAGGGCAAATGGGACCCTGAGGGCAAAGACAAGGAGCTCGAGGACGTCTGTATCCAGGTGGAACAGGGGATGATTTGACGATCCTCCCCGGCCCTCCTTGAAAGGAGGGAGTACAGAGCGGCACGGGAAATAGTCAAATCGTGAAATAGTGACTTTTCCTGAAAAAGGTTGAATGTTTTTTACTTTTCATTTCAAAAGACTGAAGGAAATGTGAGGAAAAACATGTTTTTCTATGAAAAATATCGTTTTTTCGGTAGATTTTTGTATCTTAGCAGCGGTTAACAGAGTTACAGCTATGAAATATCCCATTGGAATACAGAACTTTGAGAAGATACGGCGCGAGGGTTATGCCCGTCCCTTCGAGAGCGACAAGCGCACATTATTTAAAATAGGTGTCAACTTCTCCACCGCGACGAAACTTATCGACTGGGGAATAGGCCACATTGTCCTGCCCCGAATAACGTTGAATCAAACAACAGTTTCCCGGGCAGGACAATATTATTATATCACCTCGACAGAGGACTGAGGGAGCCAACCCACGTTACCGTCGGAGAGTTCGATCTCGGCCCATTCGCCGAGGGTGGAACGGAGGCGGACCTTGGTGCCCTCGTGGAGGGTGAAGAGCTGGGTGCCGGAATCGGCCGGAGAGGAACGCACTGTGACCGTGGGAGCCATCACGATGGCGTGGTCACGGTATTGGAGACGTGTGTTCTGTGCATCGGCATAGAACCATGCCACGGCAGCGAGAACGAGGGACAGAAGGCCAAGATAGAAGCCAGCACGCCGTACAGCAGGTTTGCGGCCGAAGAAATAGACACTTGCACAGACGAGAAAGACGAGGAAGAACCCTATGACAAACCAACTCCACGTGACGGCAGAGAAGCAGTCGCGAAGAGCGTTGCTCCATGTCACAAAAACGGGCGGTGTGATGGATTCAATCTTATCGACCGTCTGGGCCTGAGCCATCTGAAGATTGACACGAGCATCGTCGTTGCCGGGATCCAGCAACAGGGAACGTTCGAAATTGAGGATGGCTCGCGCATATTCCTTGTTCTTGAAATAGGCACACCCGAGGTTGTAGTAAAGAGGTGCCGATGCGCCCTTCTGGGCAATAACCTCCTCATAAAGCGTGATGGCCTGCGAGAAGTCGGCAGCATCGTAGCTCTGCCGTGCCTGAGCAATTGCATTACCTGCATCCAAAGCCGGAGGCTGGGCGGCAGCATCCGCGGCCACGGAAAGAGAGTCCTGGGCGAAAAGGTTTCCTATGGAGAGGATAGCGCCCAAGAGGGCGAAGAGTATTTTTCTCATTTTCTGATTGCGTTATCAAGTTTATCTATTGTATCGACGGCGCGGTCGTAGAGGGTATCCATGGCCGCATTGTCGCCGGAAGGAGCATATCGCGCAAACTCGCAAGTGGAGATGACATCGACCGCCTGGGCAATGAGTTCCTCGCTCACGTGGTGACCGGCAAGCTGCTCCTTCAGATTATCGGCCGTAAGTTCGGAACGCTGGAGATTGAGTTTGTCAGAGACGTAGCCGAGCACGGCCTTGTGGACAGCCTCGTAGAACGCTGCCTCGTTGTGGGATTTGAGAGCGGCTGCAGCCTCCTTGAGACGTTTGGTTGCCACCTTGGAAGCTTTGCGGGTACGTACGCCCACCACATCGGCATTGAGGCGGAGCTGACGACGGTAGATGACCGCCACTAAAATGAATGCCAACAGGGGCAGAATAATCCATAGCCAGAACGAAAGGGTTCCGAAGAAAGCATCATTGTCCGGACGGAGCGATTCTTCGCGTACGTTGTGGAGATAGCGGATATCGTTGCCGAGCATGCGGATGCGTTCCTGACTGGAGCCCGAGAAATCGGCCACTCCTCCCCCGCTGCCGGATGCACCGGCTCCCTTGGCCACCTCAAGATGGAAGTTCTGGGAGGCCACTGTCTTGTAGGACCCTGTCTGAGTATCGAAATAGGAGAACGAAACGCCCGGGATGTCGAAGGAACCTGCAAAGCGGGGAATAACGGTATATTCGATGGTTTTCTTGCCAGAGATGCCGGTGCTGACCGTACGTGTATTGAAATCCACCTTGGGATCATAAACCTCGAAATCGGCCGGGAACTGTGGCTCAGGATCCTTGAGCTGTTTGAAATTGCCCGTACCGGAAATGGTGATGCGATAGGTGAAAGCATCGCCCTCCTTGAGTTCGGTGGAAGAGACTTCCGACTCGACGGTATAGGTCCCCACACCGCCCATGAAGGAGGCAGGACGGCCGGCAGGAAGGGGTTTGACATGGACGGTACGTGCAGGAGCCGTGGCAGGAACCTCTACCGCCTGGGTATAATCCATCGGCCAGTCGAAGAAACCACCTGAAGAACGACGTGTGACAACCTCGGCCACGGCCTTGATGGTCTGGGCGGGTATCTCGATGTCTCCGCTCTTTGTGGGGAACAGGAGCCACTGGGCTATGGGATACATCTGGTAGTTGGCTCCGTTGATGTGCTCAAGCTGGGCCTGCCGGTTGTCGGCCAGGGTCACGTCCTGTTTGGTAAACCCTTCAAAATCGGCTATCTTGGCATCCGAAATGGAGCGTATGGCGTGATTTTTGAAATAAAGTTTCAGCGTAGCCACAATGGCCTCCCCCTCGTAGGCGGTCGTCTTGGAGAGATCGAGCCGGAGCAGGACATCATCCTTGGAGATACGCGAAGAAGCGTTCTGGGCATTGCCGGCGGCCCCACTGCCCTGCTGCTGTTCTGTCTTGTCGGCAGGCAGGACCTTGACGGTCACGGGATTGGACGTGTAGGTCTTGCCGTCAACCTTTACGGTGGCCGCGGGGAGTGTGAACGTACCTTCCTGCTGTCCCATCATCATGTAGGAGAAGGTGGTGGTGTTCTTGGTTGTCACCTTCCCGTTGACATAGGATGTGGAAATCGACGAGGAGGACGAGGGGCCGTAGAGCAGGTCGAGACCGTGTCCTTCGATATCACAACGGATTTCGGAACCCCGGGCGTTGACGGTGTATTCCACACGGAACTGCTTGCCCGCCGCAACAGCGGAAGGAGCCGTACCGGTGAAGGTGATGTCGTCGGCCAATGCGACCAGAGCGACACAGAAAGCGAGAAATATAGAAAAAATACGTTTCATCCTAAAGTGCAGATCCTCCCCTGCCCTCTTGAAAGGAGGGTGGTTGAAGAGTAAAGAGTGAAGAATCTTTTAGAGTGTAGAATCATTTGGAGTGAAGAGTGAAGAATCATTACCAATCCTTATCGACACGACGCTGACGCACCTTGCGCATCTGGGCCTCCTGGACCTTCTCCTGTGTATCGCGTTCGTCCTGTTCGGCAGCCTGCAGAATCTGCTCAGCCTTCTCCTGGGACATCTGTCCGGCCTGCTGTTGCTGCTGGTCCTGTTGCTGTTGCTGCTGGTCCTGCTGCTGTTGCTGCTGGTCCTGCTGTTGCTGCTGATCCTGCTGTTGCTGCTGGTCCTGCTGTTGCTGCT
>CAJOOX010000098.1 GCA_905236195.1 uncultured Bacteroidales bacterium | reverse complement strand
TTTTTTCCCAATACCCCGCAAAAAAGAGCCGCATCTCCTCCCGAGGTGCGGCTCTTACCCTTTTATATTATATTGTAACAAATTAAAATCCTTATGATTTCGGTGCAAAGATAGGCATAAAAAATCATTCGCCGGATTTTTTCCGACGAATGACATGATTTTTTCGACAAACGGCATTCCGTTACCAAAGTGCAGCGTAGAGAATTGCAAGGATTACAATGACCGCAACAGCTCCGATATTGAATGACCTGTCGGTGTGGAACAGTTCGAGTTCTATGTCAACGGCATTGGGATCTTTCACCTTATCCACAGCGTTCGAACGCAGGTAGATAGCCAGCACGAAGAACATGAGTGCCAGGAAGAAGATGGCCTCGAATCCGTAGTTCACCAATTCGTGGTTGAACATCGATATGATGCCGACGATGAGGCAGATTACAGCACCCGCGCCGAGGATATTGCTCCAAAGCAGTTGCTGCTTGATGGTCTTCTCGTCGAGTTTGTCGGCAGGAACCGTCTGCTTGGAGGCGAACGAAATGCCGAAGAATACCACAACGAGGCAGAGGAACACATAACCCATGCGGAGCAGGAAGGGAACCTCAGGCATCAGGAACTTGAAGAGGATGGAGAATACGAAAGTGCCGATGGCGGCTACTACGGCAGCCGTGCCGGAAGCGCGTTTCCACAGCAGACCGAGACCGAAGATCACAACCACGCCGGGATAAACGAAGCCCGAATATTCCTGGATAATCTGGAAGGCCTGGTCGGCTCCGCCCATGATGGGATAAACGGCGAGCAGGGCGAGAATGAGTGCGCAAATCGATGTGATACGGCCCACGTTGACGAGCCGCTTCTCCGAGGCGTTCTTGTTCATGAACTGCTTGTAGATGTCCATCGTGAAGATGGTCGAAGTGGAGTTGAACATTGAGGCCAGCGACGAGATAACGGCGGCAGCAAGGGCTGCAAACGAAAGACCCTTGACCACGACAGGAGTGAAGTTGCGAATCAGGAAGGGATAGGCATCGTCTGAACGTTCGATACTGCCGGCAAGCGTAGCGTACAGATCAGGACGCTGTGTCATAATATAGAAGGCACATACGCCGGGGATACATACGATGAAGGGAATCAGAATCTTCAGGAAGGCTGCGAAAATCATACCTTTCTTGGCCTCGGAGAGGCTCTTGGCAGCCAGACCCTTCTGAATGATGTACTGGTTGAAGCCCCAATAGCCGAGGTTGGTCAGCCAGAGTGCACCTACAATCACCACGATACCGGGAATGTCGAAGTAGGGATCGGAAGGCTGAAGCACTTCGCCCAAGCCGTTCTGCACACCGTTAATAACGGGGTAGAGGGCTTCATTGCGGGTAACAATCAGGTGGAAGTGTTTGTCGCCGGGAATAGCCTCCAGGTCACTCATGATGTTGCCCAGTGCTGCAAATGCGTTGGGAGCACCGATTTCTTCTGCGATAACGTCAAGGGCTGCATAAGCCGTAATCAGACCGCCGCCCACAAGGAAGGTTACCTGCATTACGTCGGTCCATGCCACCGACGCCAGACCGCCGTAGATTGAGTAGATACCTGCAATCAGGAACAGGGCCAGGATGATAACCAACAGTGTCATATCGACGTTCATGCCCAGGAATACGCCGGGAACATAGGGGAGGCCCAGAATCTGCTTGATGGCAAGGGCACCCAGCCAGGCCACGGACGTCAGGTTGATGAACACATAGAGGAACAGCCAGAAGATGGAGAATGCCAGACCTACACCCCAGTTGTAACGTTCTCTCAAGAACTGGGGAATCGTGAAGATTTTCTTTTCAATCATCACGGGGAGGAGGAACTTGGCTACGACCAGGAGGGTGGCTGCTGCCATGAGTTCGTAGGCTGCCATGGCAATACCTGACTTGAAGGCGGAACCTGACATGCCGATGAACTGTTCGGCTGAGATGTTGGCTGCGATGAGAGAGGCGCCTACTGCCCACCATGTCAGCGTATTGCCGGCCAGGAAGTAGTCTGCGGAGTTCTTCTCTTCGCCCTTCTTGCTTCGCGACAGGAACAGACCCATGCCGACGAGAATCACGATGTAGAGGCCGAAGACCACATAGTCCGCTACCTCAAAACCATTGTTTTTTAGAGCTTCAATAATTTCCATTTTGTATATAAATTGTTTGTTCTTTGATTTTTAAAGGCATTAAAGGGTGCCGAACTGGAAAATCGTACGGCTGTTATAGGTTTCGCCGGGTCTCAGCACGCAGCTTGTCCATCCGTCCTTGCCCTCCTTGTTGGGTGTGTCGGGGTATTTCTGTGTTTCGAGACAGATACCCGTGCGTTTTTCATACTTGATGCCCTTCTTGCCGACGGCGGTTCCGTCGAGGAAGTTGCCGGCATAGACCTGAACGCCGGGTTCGGTTGTGAATACGGAGAGCGTAATACCGGATGCGGGCGAAAGGAGCACGGCAGCCGGCACGTCGATATTGCCCTTGGTGTTGAGCACCCAGTTGTGGTCGAAGCCCAGTCCGTACTTCACCTGCTGGTCCTCTGCCTCGATATCCTGGCCTATGGTCTTGCATTTGGTGAAGTCGAAGGCCGAACCGGGGATGATGTCGGCAATCTCGCCGGTGGTCATGAACGTCTCGTCGATGGGGGTCGTCGATGTCGAATTCAGGTAGAGCGAGTCGTTAAGAATGGTCTGCGTGGGATCGCCGCTCAGGTTGAAGTAGCTGTGGTTGGTCATATTGATCACCGTAGGCTTGTCAGTTGTGGCGCTGTACTCAATTTCCACGGCATTCTGGTCGGTCAGCGTGTAGGTGACTTTGGCCTTCACTTCGCCGGGAAAATTGTTGTCGCCGTCGGGCGATACGATTTCCATTGTCACGGAGTTGTCGGCCGTCTGTGTGGCCGTATAGACCTGATACTGCCAGCCTGTAGGACCGCCGTGCAGACAATGTCCGTAGTTGTTCTGGGGGAGTACATACTCTACACCGTCCAGGGTAAACTTGCCACCGCCGATGCGGTTGGCATAGCGTCCGATGGCTGCGCCGAAGTCGGAGGGAGTCTTTCCGTCTCGGTTGGCATAGGCCTTCACGTTGTCGAAGCCCAGCACCACATCCTTGAATTCACCATACCTGTCGGGTACCCAGATGGATACGATACGTCCGCCAAGGTTGGTGACGCATACTTCCGCACCGCTGGCATTTTTCAGTGTGTAGAGTGCCGTGGGTTTGCCGTCGATCGTGTCTGCAAAATTTGCAGGATTCAGTCCTGACAGCGTTTCCGTTGCAGTCTGCTCGGCAGGCTGCGCTTGCTTCTTGTTGCCACAACTGCCCAGCAGCATGGCTGTGACCACCATAGTGGCTCCGATTGTAATGTTTCTAAGTTTCATATATAAAGTTTATATATTGTGTAAAGTCAAAAAAGACTTTGCAAAGATAAGCATTTTTATTCAAAGGAAGAAACAAATTCGAGTTTTTTTATCATTTCCCGTTACAATTTTGTCATTTTAGGCTGTTTTTAGGCCAATTCCATGCTTTTTTTGCAATTTCATTTCGTCAATTCCCATTAATTCGCTATCTTTGCCATGCTTCTTGTCGAAGACTTTTCAGTTTTTCCGGCGGATGCTTTTTCTTCAATTTTCAGAATTTCCGTTATCATGTTTGATTTCCTCTTCAGGAAACGTGAGGCTTTGCCATTGCCCTATAAGCGCGACATTCACTGTCATCTCATCCCCGGGGTCGATGACGGTTCTGCGCTCATGACGATGTCGCTCGACTATCTCAAGGCCCTTCACGAGATGGGGCAGGAGCGGGTAGTCATCACGCCCCACCATGCTTATCCCAATTATATGAACGATACGGCCGGTATCCAGCCGCTCTATGACAAACTTGTCGCCAGGCTGAAGGCTCAGGGTACACCCATTGTCTGTGAAGGCTTTTCGTTCGAGTATAGGATGGACTTCACGTTCCGCCAGCTGCTCAGCCAGTCTCATTATGAACAGGCAGGCGCTGCACTCGTGCCCTTTCTCGGGAATCATCTGCTGGTCGAGTGTCCCTGGCACGAACCCGACTATCCTGTTGAGGAACTCATCGCCCAGGTGGCTGCTGCCGGCTATCATCCCATCATGGCTCATCCCGAACGCTACGACTATTGGGCCGTTGAAAACCGTGCCTATTATGACCGTCTCAAAAAGCATGGCGTTGATTTTCAATGCAATCTGCTTTCCTTTGCCGGCTATTATGGGGAAGAGGTGCGCAAGGCTGCTTTGTGGCTGCTCCGCAAGGGATATGTCAACTTTCTGGGTTCCGACCTCCACAATGATCATCAGATCCATGTGATGCGGCAGTTCCTCCGTTCCGGCAAATATGCCGATATTTATCACGATCTGGTGCGCTGCTGCGGAAACGACCGGCTCTGAAACGGAGATACAAAAAATCCAGCTTGTCTCTCGACAAACTGGATCCACTAACCTTAAATCTTATACCATGAAAAACACATTGCAAAGATAGGACAAATCCTTATTCTTTGCTACTTTTTTACCCGAAAAAATTGAAATTGATGCATATTTTATCAAAAAAAGAGATAATTTGCAAACTTGACATTCCAATCCTACATCTGATTGGAGAAGAAGCTGACCGCCTGAATCGCGAGTGTTATGTCATTGGCGGTTGGGTGCGCGATCTTTTCCTCGAACGCCCCTCCAAGGATATTGATGTTGTGACGGTCGGCTCGGGCATAGAACTCGCTCAGGCTGTGGCCCGTCGGCTCGGGCGCCGTGGCACCCATCTGGCCGTCTATCGCAATTTCGGAACCGCACAGGTCAAACACGGGGGATTGGAAGTGGAGTTCGTGGGAGCACGCAGGGAATCCTATTCCCACGATTCCCGCAAACCCGTGGTCGAGGACGGTACACTCGAGGATGACCAGCGGCGGCGCGACCTCACCATCAACGACCTTGCCATCTGTCTTAACAAGGCCCGCTGGGGCGAGCTGCTCGACCCATTTGGCGGCATTGACGACCTGCAGAACGGGCTGGTGCGCACCCCCCTTGATCCGGACATCACTTTCTCTGACGACCCGCTGCGTATGCTGCGCGCCATCCGCTTCGCCACCCGTTTCGACTTCCAGATTGTACCTGAGACATTTGAGGCTATTGCCCGCAACAGGGACCGCATCAAGATAATTTCCGGTGAACGCATCATCGACGAACTCAACAAGATACAGATGGCGCCGCGCCCTTCCGTGGGTTGGGCCTACCTGCAGCGTTGCGGCCTCCTTCAGATTATCTTCCCCGAACTGCAGGCGCTGGCCGGCGTAGAGGTAAAGGACGGACGCGGTCACAAGGACAATTTCTGGCACACCGTCACGGTGCTCGACCATGTGGCCGCCACCGGCAACCAGAACCTTTGGCTGCGTTGGGCTGCAGTCATGCACGACCTCGGCAAGGCAAAAGCCAAAGCCTGGGATGAGAAAATCGGCTGGACTTTCTACAATCATGATTATATAGGTTCGCGTATGGTATTGCCCATCTTCCGCCGTCTCAAGCTCCCTCTCGGTCCGGAAGAGAAGTTTGTCGAGAAACTTGTACTGCTCCACATGCGTCCCATATGTCTGGCTGACGAAGGCATTACCGACTCGGCTATACGCCGTCTGCTCTTCGATGCCGGCGACGACATCGACGAACTCATGACCCTATGCGAGGCTGACATCACGTCCAAAAACCCTGAAAAGGTGCGCCGTTTCCTTGACAATTTCAAGATTGTGCGCCAGAAGATGGTGGAAATCGAGGAGAAAGACCGTATCCGCAACTGGCAGCCTCCGGTTGACGGTATCGAGATCATGCAGCGGTACGGACTGACACCATCGCGCGAGGTGGGTGTGCTCAAGGATTCGCTCAAGGATGCCATCCTCGACGGCATCATCCCCAACAACCGCGAGGCGGCCCTTGTTTTCCTGGATGAAAAATTCAAGACATTGAACCTCCCTTCAGGGGAAACCAAAGCATAAGGAAATGGCAGAATTCAGCAAAAATCAGGGCAATGACGGGGAAGCCCTCGCAGCGGCCTATCTCAAAAAGAAGGGATATCAGATCCTGGAACGCCAATGGCACCATGGCCATTTCGAACTGGACATCATCTGCGAAGACCCGTCAACCTCCCAAATTGTCTTTGTGGAGGTCAAGACGCGTGCCGACGATTCCTTCGGCAATCCCCTGGATGCCATCGACCAGAAGAAGATGGCCCGTACAGCCGCGGCGGCCAACCATTACATTCATCTGACGCATTGCCCCCTGGAATGGCGTTTCGATGTGGTAGGCATCATTCTGCACCCCTATATCGATCCCAAGAGCCGCGAACCGCATGCCCTGACGCGTGAGGAAATGGAAC
>CAJOOX010000097.1 GCA_905236195.1 uncultured Bacteroidales bacterium | reverse complement strand
TTCCATCACCTTCTCCTTGCCTTCAAGGTAGGTGTCGGACTCATAATATATCTTGTCGAACGAAACGCCCATGCGCTTGTAGGTCTCGTCGAATCCAGCATATACCCAGTCGTTCATCTTCTTCCAGAGATCGCGTACCTCGGAGTCTCCAGCCTCCCACTTGCGGAGCATCTCGCGTGCTTCCTGCATAAGGGTCGACTTTTCCTCGGCGGCAGCCTTGCGGAGTTCGGCAGTCTTCTCATTGTCGGTGCCTTGAATTGCGAGGATTTCGGGATCGGAGGCCATGAGTTCCTTCACCTCGGCCTTGAAGTGCTTGTCGAAGGCGACGTAGCAATCGCCGATGAGGTGGTCACCCTTCTTGCCGGCCGACTGGGGCGTAGCACCGTCGAACCACTTGAGCCACGCGAGCATGGACTTGCAGATGTGGATGCCGCGGTCGTTGACGATGTTGGTCTTGACCACCTTGTAGCCGTTGGCCTCAAGGATTTGGCTGAGCGACCATCCGAGCAGGATGTTGCGGAGGTGGCCCAGATGGAGGGGCTTATTGGTATTGGGGGAAGCGTATTCCACCATGTAGAGTTCGCTCCGGTCGGAGACAGGCGTACATCCGTAATCGGGTGTAGCGGCAATGCCCTTGAGTTTTTCGACCCATGACGACGAGTTGACCGTCATGTTGAGGAATCCCTTGATGACGTTGTATTTTGCAACCAGGGGTTCGTTGGCCACAAGCCATTCGCCGATTTCACGGCCGAGTTCCTCGGGATTGGATTTTCCGCATTGTTTCATAAAAGGGAAGACCATAACCGTGAGGTGTCCCTCGAAATCCTTGCGTGTGGGACTTACCTGTACCTGCCGGTCGCCAATCTCCACGTTGTAGAGTGCTTTGACAGCAGCCTTCACAGCGGCTGCCAGTGTCTGTTCAATTTCCATTATTCTGTTGAGTAGTTTAAGTGGGCAATCAGTCTCCTGTTTTTGACAGAAAAAGGAAGAAATGCCCGAATTTTGTTGCAAAGATAACAATTTTTTTCGACAAATACGTTATATCTAAAAAAAAAAATGCATCTTTGCACCAAATTTTGATTATTTATGGACGAAAAACAGGTATTGGATATTCAGAAAGAGGTCGTTGACGTGCTTCGTTACGTTTACGATCCCGAGATTCCCGTCAATATCTACGACCTCGGGCTGATTTATGGTATCGACATCACGGAAGCCAAGCCTGAGGACGTGACAGGCGAGGGATATGTGAATGTTCACATAAGGATGACGCTCACGGCACCGTCGTGTCCGGAAGCAGATTTCCTGATGGAAGACCTTCGCATCAAAGTGGAGGGGCTGCGCGAGGTCGCCACCTGCGATGTGGAACTGGTCTTCGAGCCGGAATGGAATAAAGACATGATGACCGAAGAAGCCAAACTCGAACTGGGATTCCTATAGGATGAAGCATATATATTTCCTCTCAGACATGCATCTGGGCTCGCGTACCTTTACCGAGCCGCTGGATATGGAACGACGTGTGGTACGGTTCCTTGACACAATCAAGGACGACTGTGCGGAACTCTACCTGGTGGGCGACGTAATCGACTATTGGTTCGAATACAAATACGTTGTGCCACGCGGATTCACGCGTTTTCTGGGCAAGCTGGGCGAGTTCCACGATGCCGGTATTCCCATCCACTGGTGGACAGGAAACCACGATATTTGGATATTCGATTACATTCCGCAGGAAACCGGTGCTGTTATCCACCATACGGGAGAGGAGCTCACTCTGAGAGGAAAGCGGCTGTACATTGCGCACGGAGACGGTCTGGGCAGTGACAGCCCGGCCCTGAAGTTCATGGGCAGATTCTTCCGCAACCGCTTTTGCCAGCGTCTGTATGCCATGATTCATCCTCGTTGGAGTACGGCGTTTGCATACCGCTGGTCGGCCCATTCACGGCTGACAGGGGGCGATTTTCCGGAATTCAGGGGCGAAGACAAAGAACCACTGGTGAAGTTTGCCAAAGAATACCTGAAAACACATAGCGGCATCGACTATTTCATCTTCGGCCACCGCCATATCCTGCTAGATCTGATGCTGACGCGACAGTCGCGGATGTTGATTTTGGGGGACTGGATACAACATTTCTCCTACGCCGTCATGGACGATGCAGGAGAAATCGTGCTGAATCAGTTTGAAGAAGGGGAGACGCCTGCAGCGGAAGACCGCAGCGGGGTCAGCATTGCGTTTTAGCCCACCACTCGCTGTCGATTTCGAGGAGCCGGTCGTAGTCCTCGTTGGTGAAGTCACCTTTGCCGAGGAGCATGATACGTAACCAGCGGCCCCCAGCCTTGCGAAGTGCGGACGTGTCGCGAAAACCAGCCTTGAGAAAACTGTTGTGACGGTGTACCCGTTCCTCATCGCTGTCGGCAGGAGGAAGAGCCTGTTCGAGATTGACAACCAGCCGGTGGTTGGCATACTGTTGTTCGATCTTGCTGAGCATAAGACTCTCATAACCCAGTGTGCGCACCTCGCGGTTGAGTGCAAAATAGTAGAGCCAGGCAACATCTTTGTGACGTAAGGCAAACGAGAAGCCGATGAGTCGGGCGTGGTCGTAGAACGTGAGGAAGTCGACGTCATCACGCCGGATGACGTTATGCAACTTCTCGTAGTCCAGTCGTGTCCCCTCGGGATAGACGCTTTCGTAAAGTTTTCTCACAGCAGCCCACTGGGGTGTGGAGGAGGTAATCCGTTCGATGGTCATAATTGTATATTTAAAGAGACAATCTTTTAAACTTTCGGGAAAGTTTCAGGTCTTTTTAAAACTTCCGCTCTGCAAAGATAGTTACTTTTTTCTAAAAAACAAACTTTTTTTTGTTTTCTTGACTTTTTTGTATATCTTTGCATCGAAAAAACAGAGAAAATTGTATTTTATCATTCTATTTCATGAAACTTAAGATAACATTGATGCTCGCGTCACTGGTGTTCAGCACCATCGGAGCAGACGTTTCGGCACAGTCGGTACGCGGACGTATCTACGATAAAAAACTGGGCGAACCGATGCAGTTTGTGAACGTCGCAGTCGTGGCCGAAAGTGACACGGCAAATGTGACTGGAAACATCACAGATGTTAACGGCAACTTTCGCGTCGAGAAACTGAAGAAGGGAACCTACACCCTGAAAGTGTCGTTTCTGGGCTATAAACCCTTCCTGCGGAAATTTTCTATTCGCACCAATCAGCTGGACGTGAACGTGGGTACCATCCGACTGGACGAGGATTTACAGACTCTGGGGGAGACTGTAGTGGCCGCCCAGCGGTCAGGCATCAAACTGGAGGTGGACCGAAAGTCGTTCGACATCTCGGAGCAGATTGCGGCCATCGGAGCCTCGGCCACTGAAGCCCTGGAACAGATTCCGTCGGTGGAAGTGGACAACGATGGCAATATCTCGCTGCGCGGCAACACAAGCGTGGAAATATGGATCAACGGCAAAGCATCGGGCCTCACGTCCGACAACCGTAGTAGCATCCTCGACCAGTTGCCGGCCGAGAGTATCGATCACATCGAGGTAATTGACAACCCGTCGGCCAAATTCAGTGCCGAGGGCAGCGCCGGCATCATCAATATCGTGCTGAAGAAAAACCGCGCTGCCGGATATTACGGAGCTGCCAGCGCCAACGTCAATACAGAAGGACGCTACAAATTCGATGTAAATATCAACTGGTCGGCCGGAAAGTGGGAAGGCTATGGCAGCGTAGGTTTCCGTCACATGCGTAACCATCAGGGTGGAAGCGAGAGCCAACAGCTCAACTATGCTTCGCGCACCTACCAGGATGCACACGCTTGGAACCACCGAGATGGTAACAATCTCTTCTTCCGTGCAGGAGCTACCTATCATATCACTGACAACGACGAGATTACACTGTCGGGTATGGCAGGTCCCGGCAAAGACGACCGCGAGTCGGAATCGACCTACCTGAACGGACCACTGGGTACGGATGACACGCGTCTGGCCTCCACCTCGATGATGCTGCGTCGCACATCGGGTGGCGGTAAACGTCTGTTCTGGAATGCCCAGTTGAACTATCGTCACACCTTTGCCGAGAAGCATACACTGGAGTTCAACTACTCCATGGGTGCGTGGTCGAGCGACGACGACAACATCTATCAGGACTCGACCGTAGCCCTGTTGAACGGGACGGCTATTCTGCCGGCCCTCTATTCCTATACGTCGCGTCCTACCAATATCCGCAACCGTAATATCGAGGCAAAGGTGGACTACAGCAACCAGATAACCGAACGTTTCAAACTGGAGACGGGTTATCAGTTCAACAATTTCCACGAGAATACACCCCAGGAGTCGGAAAAAGGAAGCGATTGGAAGGGAGCAGACCGGACCGTGGAGGAAGCGTTCTTCAACCGGTTCATATACGACTCGCAGATACATGCCTTCTATGCCACTGGTTCGATGCAGTTCGGTCCGCTGGGTGTGATGCTGGGTATGCGCGGCGAGTACTGGAGGGTGAATACCGAGAGTTACAACTATGCTCAGGAACACAATGCGGCCCTGCGCGACGATCCCTTCAAGAAGGATTATTTCGAACTGTTCCCCTCGGTGTTCCTGTCTTACCAGCTGACGCCGACTCAGCAGCTGCAGCTTAACTATACAAGGCGTTTGCGTCGTCCGTGGGGCGGCGAACTGAACTCGTTCAAAAACACGAGTGATGCCTCGATGACATCGTTCGGTAACCCGCTGCTGACGCCCGAGTTTTCGAATTCGTTCTCGCTTAACTACCTGAAGACGTGGGATATGCACACACTGTCCCTCTCAGCTTACTATCGTCCCACAAGCGATGTGATTCAGCGTATCAAGTATCAAGACCAGACGGGCATGATGTATCAGACCAATGAGAATGTATCGAAGTCGCAGTCGTCGGGTCTCGAGATGGTGCTGAAGAACAAATTCACGTCGTGGTTCGACCTCACCACATCGGCCAATGCGTATTACTACAAACTGGACGGCTTCCGATTCAATATCAACGACTATGAGGTGACGGGCGAGGGGCGTGAGAGTTTCTCATGGAATGCCCGCATGATGGCCTCGTTTGTATTGCCCTGGGATATGTCGGCCCAGCTGACCGGCAACTACCGTTCGAAGCAGGCTGTTTCGCAGGGCGAACGCAAAGGTAACTACAGCGTTGACCTGGGTCTGAAGAAGAACTTTATGAACCGTAAGTTCGTCCTCTCTATAAGCGGCCGGGACCTCTTCGATTCACGCAAGTGGGAAACCACAACCTCGTCGGATTCATTCTGGCGTCACCAAAAAGGATGGCGCGGCGGCCGACGTGTGGATTTCACCCTGACATGGAACTTCGGTAATATGAAACCCAAACAGCGTCCCCAGCAGAACGAGCAAGGCGACGATGATAACTCGGGGTCCGGATATGATATGGGAGGGGAATGATAGTTTAGAGTTTAGAAAGAAAAATTAAAGAATATGATAAAGAAAGTATTTTTTGTGAATGGAATGAAGTGCGGCATGTGCAAGGCCAAGGTGGAGAAGGCGCTTACAGGTATCGACGGTGTAGAGAGCGCAGTGGCCAATCTCGATGCCGCCAACGTGGAAGTCAGTTTCGATGAAACGAAAGTTGCACCCGAAGCTATGGCTGATGCTGTGGACGATGCCGGCTTCGAGCTGGTGAATGAATGAAACAGACATTGCCCGTTGTGGGTCTTGCATGTTCGGCCTGTTCGGCCAATGTGGAGCGACGCCTCAACCAGCTTGAGGGTATCGCTTCTGCCACTGTGTCGCTTGCTACCCGTACCGCAACCATAGAATGGGACGAGAGCCGGATTGACCTACCGAAGATGAAATCGGAGATCAATGCCATCGGCTATGATCTGGTGATAGAAAGTGGGCGCAATTCGGCCGATATCGAACGGAGCGCATACCGCAGCCTCCGACGCAAAGTGACAGCCTCGTGGTTTTTTGCTGTACTCACGATGTGTTTCTCGATGCGTTGGATTGATTTGGGTTCGGTTTTTGCTAACAATGCGGCAGCCCTGCTGATGAGTCTGGCCAACCTGGTGGTATGCGGTCTCGGGTTCTATGTCCATGCCCTGCGTCAACTGCGTCACGGTATGACCAACATGGATACCCTCGTGATGCTTTCGACAGGTATTGCATTTTTGGTCAGCACGTTCAATACATTTTGGGGAGAATCCGTCTGGGGAATACGCGGCATTGAATGGCACACGTGGTTCGATGCCTCAGTGATGATTATCACCTTTGTACTGACGGGCCGTCTGCTGGAAGAAAAAGCCAAAAAAAGCACAGCCTCCAGCATACGCGAACTGATGGGCCTGCAGCCCAAAACGGCAAGGCTGGTGCGTGACGGACAACTGGAATTCGTGCCCATCACAACCGTGGCCAAAGGCGATATACTTGAAGTAAGGGCCGGCGAGAAAATCCCCGTGGACGGTGAGGTACGACAAGGCGAGAGTTTCATGACCCCAGACGGAGCCTATGTCGACGAATCGATGATTAATGGAGAACCTGCGCCCGCATTAAAACGGAAGGGAGCAAAGGTGCTCGCCGGTACGGTAATCTCACAGGGCAAACTTCAGTTACGTGCGCGTCAGATAGGTGAGGAGACCGCTCTGGCCAATATTATCCGGCTGGTACAGGAAGCTCAGGGATCGAAGGCACCTGTACAGCGTGTGGTCGACAAGGTGTCGCGTATCTTTGTGCCCATCATAGCCGGTATTGCACTGCTCACCTTTGTCCTCTGGTGGTTTGGGGGCGGAACGCAAGCCCTGCCGCATGCTATCCTTTCGGCCATATCCGTGTTGGTGATAGCATGTCCCTGCGCCATGGGCCTGGCGACGCCGACTGCCATTATGACTGGTATAGGTAAAGCTGCCCGCAACAACATACTCATCAAAGATGCTACCGCCCTGGAACTCCTGCGCCGGATAGATGCCGTTGTGATAGATAAGACCGGAACGCTGACAGTTCCGAATCAGAACATAGACTTCACCAAGGCCGATGGTCTTGCATTCGAAGAACGCGAAACCCTCAAACCACATGCCCGTGAAGCCGTCGATATGCTGCATAATAAAGGAATCGAAGTACATATGATGAGTGGAGACAAAGAGGAGGCTGCACGGTATTGGGCAATGCAGGCCGGTGTGGATCACTACAAGAGCCAGTCGTTGCCGCAAGACAAGGAAGACCGGGTGAAGGAACTCCAAGCTCAGGGCAAAACAGTAGCAATGGTGGGCGATGGAATCAATGACACACAGGCACTTGCACTGTCGGATGTGAGTATTGCTATGGGCAGGGGCACTGATGTGGCCATGGATGTGGCGCAGGTGACCCTGATGGGTGATGACCTGCGGAATATCGCCCAAGTGATTGACCTGAGCCAGGCTACTGTTCGGATGATTCACCAGAATCTGTTTTGGGCCTTTATCTACAATATCATCTGTATTCCACTGGCTGCCGGTATACCTTATCTCTTCGGTATTGACTTCCAAATCACACCGACTTGGGCATCCGCTATGATGGCGTTCTCGTCCATCTCGGTGGTGCTCAACAGTCTCAGATTAAGATAATGAATCCAGGAACGACCCCAGAAGCCTTCCGTGATGCCGTCTATGATATCGTACGGCAGATTCCTTACGGGAAAGTCTATACATACGGACGGGTTGCGGATCTGGCCGGATTCGTCAACTACAGCAGGCACGTAGGCAATGTGCTCAAACATGCTTCGGGTCATGAACTGCCCTGGCACCGGGTAGTGAATAGCGAAGGACGAATAGCCCCGGGCCATCCTGAACAAAAAAAACTGTTGAAGGAGGAAGGAGTTCTCTTCAACAGCAATGGGAAGGTGGATATGAAACGATGTCTCTGGCGGCCGGAGGATTACAACATGTGAAGTGCCTGTTTGATGAGTGCCTGGACTGTAGCTGAAGGATCCTTGGAAAGGAGTTGGGCGACAGCCTTGGATGCATTGGCCTGAGGATATCCAAGGGCAACCAAGGCAGAGATTGCCTCGTCGGCATTCTCGTTGGACGCGAGGATGGGTGATTCGGCCGTCGATGCAGCCGTAATGCCGGTGGAACCGATTTTGTCCTTGAGATCGACGATGATGCGCTGGGCCGTCTTTCCCCCGATACCTTTGACATTCTTGAGCTGCCGGTCATTGCCCGAGGAGATAATCGCTACGAGTTCATCGGGAGCCAATGAAGATAGGATGAGACGTGCCGTGTTGGGGCCTACGCCCGATACGGAGACGAGAAGAAGGTAGCACAGGCGTTCCTGCTTGGAAATGAATCCGTAGAGGAGGTGAGCGTCTTCGCGAATGCTCTCAGCCACCCAGAGTTTCTGTTCAGTGCCGACCTTGAGTTTGTCGTAAGTGAACACTGAGATGGCACAATCATACCCCACACCGCCGCACTCAATGACGGCGTGTGTGGGGTCTAATTCTGTTACTATACCTTTTAAATAATCGATCATTTCTCGATAATCTTGATGGTATTGCGTTGGGTGATACGGGGACCCTTTTCGTTTTCGATTGTAGTATTCTCGAGCGTTACGCTCTTTACCTGGTTAATCTCAGCACCGAGCTTCGCATGGAAATAGCAGTCCTTGAAGAAGATGTCATTGAGGGGCAATTCGGGAAGACCGTTCATCTTGATTGCCTTCTTGGCATTCTGGCAGTTGACGTTCGAGATGTAAATCTTGTGGAAATCGGGAGTCTCGGCAGAAGCCTGGGGAATGGGATCGTCGGCAGCAACGCTGTAGAAGAGGTCGAAGATTACGGCCTCACCCTCGATGCTTGTCATGAAGACCTTGTCACACCAGATGTTTTCGACCACGCCGCCACGTCCACGTGTGGACTTGAAACGAAGACCTACGTCAGTACCGGTGAAGACACAGTTGCGAACGAGGATGTTCTTGGCGCCGCCGCTCATCTCGGAACCGATGACGAAACCTCCATGTCCGTGATATACCGTGTTGCCGTAAATAACAACGTTCTCGGTGGGGATACCGCGTTCGCGGCCTTCTTTGTCACGACCGGATTTGATGCAGATAGCATCGTCTCCCACATCGAACGAGGAATTTACCACGAGGACGTTCTTACAGCTCTCAATGTCGAGACCGTCGCCGTTCTGTGCATACCAGGGGTTACGCACCTGTACATTATTAATAATAAGATTCTCGCACATGTTGGGGTGGATGTTCCAAGCGGGAGAGTTCTCGAACGAAGCGTCTTCGAGCAGGATGTTCTTACAGCCCACGAAACTGACCATCACGGGACGGAGATAGTCGTGGAGGAGTTCCCAAGCCTCGTCGGAACCGGAGATACGTGCGTTCTGAAAATACATGGGATCCTCGGAGATGTTGAGCACCTCTTTGGAGATGTACCAGATCTTACCTTCCTCGTTGGTTGTGCCGCCGCTCTTGAGCAGGTTCTGCCACTGTTTTTCAGTGAGTTTCATCTTCTTGACGGGACGCCATGCCTGGCCATTGCCGTCGATAGACCCCTGTCCTGTGATAGCGATGTCATGCTTGTTGAATGCCGTGAGGGGCGATTTGCAACGTTTGGAAGAAAGACCTTCGTAGTATGAATCCACGAGGGGATACTGCGAGCGGTCGTCGGTGAAGAACAGGAGTGCACCTACCTCGAGGTGCAGCTCGGTGTTGTTTTCGAATTCGATAGGACCGGTGAGCCAAATGCCTGCAGGCACGATGATACGTCCGCCGCCCTTTTCCTTAAGGGTGCGCATAGCCTTGGCAAATACATCGGTGTTGAGTGTGCGTCCATCGTTCTTCGCACCCATATCAACGATGTTGATTTGGTAGTTGGGGATGTTGGGACGCTTAATTTCTGGCATCGGGAAAGGTACGTTCTGATAACAGTGCGCGAATTCAGTGTTGCCTTTTGCCTGGAGGGTGAGTGCTGGTGCTATGCATAAGCAGCCCAGCAGAAAACTTTTGAATTTGTTCATAATTGTGGGTATTTTGTATTACATATTTATTACAGAGTAGGTGCGCCCACTACGTTGCCGTCACTGTCGGCATAAACTATGATGCCACTGGGGAGTTCTGCCTTG
>CAJOOX010000096.1 GCA_905236195.1 uncultured Bacteroidales bacterium | reverse complement strand
GGCAAGGAGGTGATGGACATTGTTCTGAAAATCAAAGGTTAACGAAACTATACACATGATGTACTCCCTGAAATACAAGTCACATTGGAGGCAGACGGTCTTTGCTGTAATGGCCGGTTTTGCAGCCCTGCTGACGGCATCGTGCAACGGACGTCCCGACGAGGTTACACTCACCGTGCTCTACACGACTGATGTGAACGGACGGGTGCTGCCTTATGATTTCTCGCTGAACGAAAAGGCGAAGACCAGCATGGTGAACATCAGTTCATACATCAAGCAGGTGCGCCAGGAGAACCCCGGCGGCGTCATCCTGCTCGATGCCGGCAATATGTGCGGCGTACAGCCCTCCTCCTACTACTACAACTACATCGAAACGCAGTCCGAACACATCGTTCCCGCGGTATATAACTACCTGCAATACGATGCCGTAGGTCTCGGAGCCACCGATATCGAACTGGGTCCTAAAATATACAAGGAACGTCTGCCGCGCGAATACAAAATGCCTGTGGTTTGCGCCAACTTCGTATATGAAGATACCGATGAACCTGTATTCAATCCCTATGTGATTCTGGAACGCCAGCGCGTAAAAATTGCCGTTCTGGGACTCACTCGTCCTGATTTGGACACATGGATTCCCCGCCAACTCTATGCCGGCATGGATACCCGGCCCATGGTGGAAACCGCTCAGAAATGGGTGAAGATTATCCAGGAGAAAGAGCATCCCGACGTAATCATCGGTCTGTTCCATTCCGGTGCAGGCGTGCCTGAACACAATATACCGGGCAAAGACAACGACAACGACAACAACGGCTTGGCATCTGTACCCACCGGTATGCAGGCTCCCGGCATCTCGCTTGTACTGATGGGACAGGACCATCGCAAGTTCGAAGGCCAGTTCGAAAACGTGAAGGGTGAAACCTTCGCGGCTCTCGAGGCGCTGTCTGACTGCCTGGAAATAGGACGTGCCGAACTCCATCTTCGTCTCCTGGCCAACGGTAATTATGACGTACAGGTGAAAACACAGATTGTTTCGATGGAAGATCAGCCCATCGATACCGAACTGGCTGCCAAATTCGCAGATATCCCGCCCCGCGTCAATGACTATTTGGATCACCCGTTGGGCGACATTCCCGACACCCTCTACGCCATTGATGCTTTGATGGGTCCCTCGCGTATGACGGACTTGATTCATAACATGCAGCTGGACATCTCGAAGGCTCAGGTTTCTCTTGCCAACTTCTCCGCCATCAGGAATATCCCCTCGGGCCGAATCACAACTCGCGACCTGTTCTCTCTCTACCAGTACAACAACCAGCTCTACACCCTGAAGATGACCGGCGAAGAACTGGAACAGTTCCTGGAATTCGGTTATTCCCGGCAGTACAACCAGATGACAGCCGGCACCGACCACCTCCTCCGTTTTGTTTATGACAAACAGGGGTATGTAAAGCGGAGCGCATTGGGTCCGGAGCTCTTCACTCCCCCCTATCATTACACATCGGCCGCCGGCATCAAGTATGTGGTGGATGTACGCAAACCCTATGGTGACCGGGTTGAGATTCTCTCGATGTCGGACGGCACCCCCTTCCGTCCCAAGGATACCCTGATTGTGGCCATGAACTCTCATCAGGTAGCCGGCGGCGGCCGCTTTCTGACGCAGGGACTCGGCTGGTCAAAGGAAATGACTCAGAAACGTATTGTCTCGTCAGACGTCAGCGACCTGCGTACGTCTTTCGCCAACTATATCCGCACCAACTATATGATGAAGACGGATCTTCGCAACGACTGGAAGGTGATTCCTGTCGACTGGTTCAATCATGCCAAGGCGATTGATACCAAGTTCCTGGGTCCCCGATTCGACTTCTCTAATTAATTCTTCAAAAACTGACTGATATTCTGAATTGAGACCTTTCTCCATATCCCACTGCCTCCCGGTCCTTCTCCTCTGCATTTTCTGCAGCGGGTGCACCCGTAGTGAAAAAGACGGAGAGAGAGCCCATATCACCATTCTCTACACCACCGATATACACGGCGACATCTTCCCTTACGATTTCACTTTGGATCAGCCTCTTGACGCAAGCATGGCCCATATGATGTCGTATATCGACACTGTGCGGCAGGCCAATCCCCGCGGCACCCTGCTCCTGGACGGCGGCGACCTGAACCAGGGTACTCCCGCCGTCTATTGGAGCAACTACGTGGCGATGCGCAAACCCCTGCTTGCGGCCGAGGTGCTCAATTTTATGCGTTATGATGCGGTTGTCCTTGGGAACCACGATATTGAAGCGGGTGAATTTGTTTATGCCGACAGACTGCCCCGCCAGGCCAAATGCCATATCCTCGCCGCCAATGCCATTGAAGCACGTACCGGCGAACCGATGTTCGAACCATACGCTGTCTATGATATCAAGGGGTTCAAAGTCGCTGTTTTGGGATTCATCACCCCTGGCATTCACCAGTGGCTTCCCAAATCCATCTGGCCCAATCTCTCCTTTACGGACATGATAGGCTCAGCCCGGTTTTGGATGAGATACGTCAAAGAATATGAGAAACCGGACCTGATTGTGGGAGTATTCCATGCCGGAAAGGAGACCTATCCTGTCCAAACCGCCGACTCCGCGAAATGGCAGACCGACGGCGTCCTGACCATTGCCCGCGAGATTCCGGGCTTCGACCTCATTCTGATGGGACACGACCACCTGACAACGGCCGACACCGTCGAAAACAGGATGGGAGAAAAAGTTTGTCTGCTTCAGCCAGCCGCCCATGCCGAAGAAATTGGAAGGGCCGACATTTGGCTCTCACGTGAAAGCGATGATCAGCCCGCTGTGAAAAGTATCGCTTTGCAACGCGTGCCGGTCAGGGGGTTGGATGTCTCCGACAGATATGTACAGCATTTCAGGCCCAAACGGATGGAGGTCGATTCGTTCCTCAACCGCCCCCTGGGCCGTACCAGTGAAGTGCTCTACGGATCGGTGTCGCTCGTGGGTCCGTCCAACCTGATGGAATTCATTCACCAGGTTCAGCTCGAGGAAACTGAAGCCCAGATTTCGTTTGCCAGCACGCTCTCCTTCTTCAACGACATTCCTGCCGGAGACCTCACCATGCGTCAGATTTTCTCGATGTACAAGTATGAGAACCAGATTGTGAAGATGTGGATGACAGGCGAAGAAGTGCTCCAATACCTGGAATATGGCTATGCACGACAGTTCGGCCACATGCGAAACATCAATGACCATGTGCTCAGTTTCAAACTGCAGGCCGACGGAAGCGTGGCCAGGGACAAGTTCGGTCCCGTCATGGCCACTCCCCAGTATAACTTCACCTCGGCCGCCGGCATCAACTACACCGTCGATATCTCTCTGCCGCCTCTCCACAGGGTGAAGATAACAAGCCTGGCCGACGGTTCCCCTTTCGAACTGAACCAGAGCTACACGGTGGCCATCAACAGCTACCAGGCTGCTGGCGGTGGAGGCTTCCTCACCAAAGGGTTGGGGTGGACCGAAGAAGATATCCGATTCCATACCCTCAACGAATCAACCCACGACATGTGCTACTACATCGCCCAGAAAATACGTTCTACCGGAATGGTCTCAACGTCTGGGAAAAGCAATTGGCAGGTATTGCCCCACGAATGGTGGCTCGCCGGCCACAAGCGGGATCTTAACTTCCTGCTGCCCTGGCTGAACCGCAAGGACTCCAAACCGCTCAACTGATGTTCCGCAAGATTCATATCCATATCACTTTGATGGTAACAACCCTCCTCACGGCGGGCTGCCATAATGCACGGGTTGATGATTCATCCCTGATTATTCTCACCACGGGCAACCTCCACGGTGCAATCCTTCCCTACGACTTCAAGGCTGACACCGCATCCGGCTACTCGCTCAGCAATATCTCAAGTTATATCCGCGACATGCGCGAGATTTACGGCGAGGACAACATCCTAATGCTGGACGCCGGCGGCAATTTCTCAGGTAGTGTGGAAGCCTATTATTTCAACTATATCGACACGGTCGGGGAACCCATCTATTACCGCGCATTAAAATATATCGATTATGACGCATTCGGGCTCTCCCAAAACGACCTGAAGATTGAAGAATGTCTTCATCCGCGCCGACTGGACTCCAACTGGCATCCCCGTGTGGTATGCGCCAACCTCCTTAACGCCAAGACCAAGAAACCTTACTTCCTCCCCTACTGCATCGTGAAAAAGGGCGACATCAGGATTGCCATTCTCGGCCTCACTTCGCCCGAGGTGAATCTGTGGCTTCCCAAAATGCTGTGGAAGGAAATCATGACCACTGATATGGTGGAAACCGCCCAGGAGTGGGTCAATTACATCCGGATGGTTGAAAAACCCGACCTGCTCATCGGTATGTTCCAATGCGGACGCGACTACACCGCACACGGCTATGAGATGGATTCCTACAAAAATCCCAACGGCGGCATTCCTGTCATCAAGATGGTTGACGGCTTCGACCTCGTGATTATGGGTAAGGATGTCAATCCCTCGGTCTATACCGTTGTAAATGACTACGGCCACAAGGTGCCTGTTTTCAATGTGGGCATTCTGGGCGGCAATGTAGCTACCACAGTGGTCCACTTCAATCTGCAGGAAGACGGCTCGATGAAAAAAATTATCCACACCGCAATAACACCATCGTCCGATTATGAGGTCAACGAAGAGTTTATCTCACAATTCAGCCATGA
Organism: uncultured Bacteroidales bacterium; assembly: GCA_905236195.1. Lineage (GTDB taxonomy): Bacteria > Bacteroidota > Bacteroidia > Bacteroidales > UBA3663 > Liminaster. Next base: position 8,792 of record CAJOOX010000096.1, on the reverse strand, counting down.
CTTCACGTCCATCCACGGCTGGATAACCCAGAAGATTGGAACGTTCGACAATTCCTGTCATCCCTTTGAGGATTTTATGTTCCAGTCTCCCTACCGCAAGTTCATCAACGACGCCCAGCTTTGGTACACAGAAGCCGACGTCTCGATCTCTGCCGTATTTACACGAACCCCGGAATTCAAGAGCGGCGATGTACTTATGAGCGACTTGTTGTATTACTATTCTTTCGAGAACGAGATTGTCAAACTGCGAATGACCGGTCAGGAAATCGACCGCCTCCTGGAGTTCACCTACGGAAACCAGTTTGCCCAGATGACTGACGGGAACTGCCGCCTGCTCAACCTTTGGACTGAACCCACTACCGGAAGTCTGGCACGCGACCCCGAGGGACATCCCTATCTGAGGATTCCCCTGACGGAATTCTTTGAAGCTGCAGGAATCAGATACACCGTCGATGTGTCCAAACCTCGTGGCAACAGGGTCGAAATCCAGTCGTTTGCCGACGGAAGTCCCTTCAACCTGCGATCCGAATATACGGTGGCTATGAATTCGTTCCATGGTTCCGGTGGCGACGATATTCTCTATCATGCCATCGGCTGGAACTCCGAGACACTCCAGATGCGCATGCTGCCGATTCATTCTATCCACATGCGCGAAGTGATGGCCCAGTTCCTGTCTCACAAAGGCCTATACCGCTTTGAACCCTCGACGGATTGGCAACTTCTGCCTGCCAAATGGATTGAAGCCGAAAAACAACGGCTGAAATCAGACCGCGCCACACCCATTTTCTCCGACAACTGGAAATAGTATAATCCGGATTACCGTCCCGGCTCTGTAATTATAATATCAATTATAAGCGATGAAAAAGTTTTATTATCCGGCGCTGATAGCGCTTTTGTCTGTTCTTATGTCTTCATGCAGGCTGTTTACACGACCCGAAGAAGCCGACATTGTGATTCTCTACACAACGGATGTTCACGGAGCTCTCCTCCCGTTCAATTTCGCCGCCAACCGTCCCGCTGCCCACTCTCTGGCCAATGTATCGGCTTATGTTAAACAGGAACGTGCGAAATCGCCCAACTTGCTGCTCTTCGACACAGGCGACTATCTGCAGGGACAGCCCTCGCTTTACTACTACGATTATGTAGATACGGCCAGTGCACACATCTTCACACGCATGGCCAACGAAATCGGCTATGATGCAATAGGCTTGGGCAACCACGACATTGAGGCCGGTCCGGACCTCTATAAAAAACGCCTGCCGGGCGAACTGCATATGCCCATCCTGTGCGCCAACGCGATTGATACAGCCTCCGGACGTCCGGCTTTCAAGCCCTACGCCGTCTGGGAATGGCATAACGTCCGCGTCGCCGTCCTTGGTATGATTACCCCCAACATCCCCGCTTGGCTCCCCGCTTCTCTCTGGCCCGGTCTTGAATTCCAGGACATGGTTGAATGTGCCAGGCAATGGGTTCCCTATATTCAGGAAAACGAACATCCCGACATCCTCATCGGTCTCTTCCATGCAGGCAGCGATCCCACCTACGGAGGTGCCGACATGGACACTCCCAAGAACGAAAACGGGTCGGTTCCCGTCGCGGTCAAGGTGCCGGGCTTCGACCTCATTCTCACCGGTCACGACCATACACCCGCAGCATTCGGGATTGTGAATGTGGCAGGTGATACCGTACCCGTTCTGGATGCCGGCACACGCGCCCTCTTTGTAGGACGGGCCGACATCCATCTCTCGATGGACCCCAAAACGAAAAAGTATATCAAGACCGTCAAAACACAGAACGTCCCCATGACTGATGTGCCTGTCGATACGGTATTCTCATCGCACTATGCTGCCGATGTCGAGGCCGTGAACCATTTCATCGATGCTCCTGTCGGCACACTTACGGAACCCCTCGACGGAGCCGACTCTCCATTCGGACCTTCTGCCCTTATCGATCTGATCCAGGATGTGCAGTTATGGGCCACCAAAGCCGACATCTCGTTTGCATCCGTCCTCTCCCCTTCTGCTCATATCAACGCCGGGACCATCACCATGCGCGATCTCTTCTCCATATATAAATATGAGAACCGACTCTTTACGGTAAAAATGTCGGGCGGGGAAATTGTGAAATATCTGGAATACGGCTATGCCAATCAGTACAACCACATGCATTCGGCCTCCGACGAACTCCTCGCCTACAGGCACGATGAAACCGGGGCTGTGCTGAAAAACCAGTATGGCTCTGTCATGCAATGGCCCACCTTCAACTACACCTATGCCGCCGGTATCAACTACACGGTTGACGTTTCCAAGCCTGCCGGTCAGCGCGTTTCTGTCAAGTCGCTCGTTTCGGGCGAACCTTTCGACCAGATCCGGCAATACAACGTAGCCATCAACAGTTATCAGGCTTGTGGCGGTGGAGATTTCTTCTCCAAGGGACTGGGATGGGACCGTGCCACCATCGAGAGCCGGACTGTGATGGCCTCCGAACTCGATGTGCGCCACTATATTGCGGATTATATCCAAACGCACAAAACCATCACGCCCAGGGTGAACGGCAATTTCCGGATTTTGCCCGCAGCATGGTGGCAGACTGCCCGTGCCCGCGAAATGGCTGACTACCGCGACGCTCACTAAAGGCATGTACCTGCAATCTCTTACAACAGGCTACGACCACCCCGTATGCGGTCCCGTTACAGCCAGTTTGACCCCCGGGGAGTTCGTGTGCCTCGTGGGCCGAAACGGTAGCGGCAAATCCACTTTGCTGCGCACCCTTGCAGGCCTGCTGCCTCCCCTAGGCGGAGAAATCCGTATCGGCGACCGGCTCTTGCAGCAGATGTCGCCTCAGGAACTGGCCCGCCACCTGTCTGTGGTGCTCACCCACCTGCCCGACCTGCGCCACACCACAGCGCGTCAGATTGCAGCCTCGGGACGCCTTCCCTATACCGACCTTGTCGGTCACCTCGGCAGCAGCGACTACGAGGCGGCCGACCAGGCTCTGCTCTCCATCGGAATCCAATCCCTCGCCGACCGGCTTTTCCACACCCTGAGCGACGGCGAGAAACAGAAAGTGATGCTGGCCCGGGCGCTGGCCCAGGGTACGTCCTATCTGCTCCTTGACGAACCTTCGGCGTTTTTGGACTATCCCTCCCGAAAGGACCTGTTCTCCCTGCTCGCCAGCCTTGCCCACAACGGCGGAAAGGCCGTCCTGCTGTCAACCCACGACCTCGAGCAGGCGGTTTCCGCGGCCGACAGGATCTGGTATCTGCACAACGGAATTTTCTCCAACGCCAACCCCGCAACCTTCAATTTTGAAAATATCTGAAAAATATTTAATATTTTAAGCAATAAAGCATGCGCGCATACGTTTTACAAATATAAAACAGAATGGCATGCCGACACCCGAAATTCCAAGCCCCACCGACGCGAGCTTGATTCTCACATACCGTTGCCCCATGAGATGCAAGATGTGTAACATCTGGCAGCATCCTACGCGCGCGGATGAAGAACTCTCTGCCGCAGACCTCAAAACCCTGCCTCAGTTGAAATTCATCAACCTCACCGGCGGCGAGCCTTTCATCCGTGAAGACCTGGCCGATATTGTGGAAGAGTGCTACCGCCATTCCCCTCGCATCGTCATCTCCACCTCCGGGTGGTTTGAAGACCGTGTCATCGCACTGGCCCGACGCTTCCCCAAGATAGGAATCCGTATATCAATCGAGGGACTGTCCCAGAAAAACGATGAACTGCGCGGCCGCGCCGGCGGATTCGACAAAGGACTTCGCACCCTGCTCACCCTCAAGGATATGGGGCTGCGCGACATCGGTTTCGGCTGCACCATCTCCAACAGCAATTCCACCGACATGCTGGCGCTCTACCAGTTGTCCCGTTCGCTGGGCATGGAGTTCGCTACCGCTGCCTTCCACAACAGTTACTACTTCCATAAGGACGACAACCGGATTACCAACCAGTCGCAGGTCAATGCCGATTTCGAGACCCTCATCAACTGGCAGCTCAACGAACGAAGCCCCAAATCCTGGTTCCGTGCCTGGTTCAACATGGGGCTCATCAACTATATCAACCGTGGACGGAGAATGCTGCCCTGCGAGGCCGGTACCGCCAACTTCTTCATCGATCCCTGGGGAGAAGTCTATCCCTGCAACGGATTGGAAGAAAAATACTGGAAAGAGTCTATGGGCAACATCCACCAGGCCGATTTCATGAGCATTTGGCAAAGTGTACGTGCCCGGGAAGTGAGAGCCAAAGTGCGCACCTGCCCCAAGAACTGCTGGATGGTGGGCACAGCATCGCCCGTCATGCACAAATATGTCAAATATCCAGCGCTCTGGGCGCTACGCAACAAATGGAGGTCTCTGCGCGGTCTTCCGGCCTGCATCTGTCCCCAATGGCATGATGTGGGACAGGATCCCTCTCAGGGCGACCTCCACGAACTGTAATTTTTTCCAAGCGAATGAAACAGGATTTACCCGAGGATAAAATCAAAATCGTCGTCACCGGCACTCGCGGCATCCCCAACATCATGGGCGGTGTCGAAACGCATTGTGAGGAACTCTTCCCGCGCATCGTTGCCAAGGGCTACAACGTCACCGTCATCCGTCGCAAGAGTTATGTCCGCGACAATTTCCGCAAGTTCTCGGGCGTGGATCTCGTGGATATCGATGCCCCCAAGAGCAAATCCTTCGAGGCCATCATCCACACATGGCGTGCCGTCTGGAAAGCCAAGAAACTGCATGCCCGGATTATCCATATCCATGCCTGCGGGCCCGCCATCCTCACCCCCCTGGCCCGGCTGTTGGGCCTCAAGGTTGTCTTCACCCATCACGGCCAGGACTATGAACGCGAAAAGTGGGGATGGGCCGCCAAACTGATGCTCCGTTTCGGCGAAGCCATGGGAGCACTCTTTGCCAACGAGGTCATCGTCATCTCCCAGGTCATCTTGCGGCTCCTCGAGAAGAAATACCGCATCCACAAGAAGATGCACCTTATATATAATGGTGTGACCCCCGCGGAGGATGTATCCCACCCCCTCTACTTCGAGGAACTCGGTATCGAGGAGGGAAAATACATCCTGGGTATGTGCCGTTTTGCACCCGAGAAGAACCTGCATCAGCTCATTGAGGCATTCTCCAAAATCGAAAACCACGGATGCAAACTCGTCATCGCCGGCGACTCGGACTTTGAGGACGATTACTCCATCCGGCTCAAACGCATGGCCTACGAACGCGGCGTCGTGCTCACCGGCTTCATCAAGGGGAAACGGCTCCAGGCGTTGCTCAACCATTGCCGTTGCTACGTCCTCCCCTCTTCCCACGAGGGGTTGCCCATCGCCCTGCTTGAGGCCATGAGCTATGGGTCCAAGATTATTGTGAGCGACATCCCGGCCAACAAGGAGGTGGGACTTCCCGCCAACCACTATTTCCATTGCGGCGACATCCCCGAACTTGTGGCCAAACTCCAGGAGAATGTCGACCTCCCCTACCAGAAACAGGTCTATGAGATGAAGAAATACAACTGGGACCACATTGCCGGGCAGGTCGCCGAAGTTTATGATTCGCTGGTTAAGAAAGCCTGACCCGAAGCACCATAAAAACTAAAGGTCTGTCCCGAAGGGCAGGCCTTTTCTATTTAGTCAGGTTTCAATTTTAATGATTTCAGATTAGGGGCATCCCCGCCTCGCGGCAGGCCTTGCGCATATCGTCGGGCCAGATAGAGGACTGCACCTCGCCGATGTGACCCTTGTGCAGGAGCACCATGCAGAGTCGGCTCTGTCCCACACCGCCGCCGATTGAAAGCGGCAGCGTGCCTTCCAGCAGCCGCTTGTGGAAGTAGAGCGATGTGCGCTCTTCCTTGCCCGTCAGTTTCAACTGACGCAGCATGGCTTCTTCGTCCACACGGATACCCATGGAGGAGAGTTCTATCGAACGGTTCAGAATCGGATACCACACCAGCAGGTCGCCGTTCAGGCCCAGGAATCCTTCTTCGTTGGGCGTTGTCCAGTCGTCATAGTCGGGCGCGCGGAGATCGTGTTCCTTGCCGTCGCCCAATTTGCCGCCAATGCCCATGATGAATACAGCTCCGTGTTTCTGACATATGGCATCCTCGCGCTCTTTGGGACTGAGGTCAGGATACAATTCGCGCAGCTGCTCGCTGTGGATGAAGAAAACATCTTCAGGCAGGAAACAGTTCAGTTCGGGATAGATTTCCGAGATATGGAACTCCGTGCGGAGGATGGCCGACCATATTTTGCGGACGATACACTTCAGGAAAGCCGTCTTGCGGTCTTCCTTGCGGATGACGCGTTCCCAGTCCCACTGGTCCACATACAGCGAGTGAATATTATCGAGTTCCTCATCGGCACGGATAGCATTCATGTCGGTCACGATGCCGCGGCCGGGAGCAATGTTATATTCGGCGAGGGTTACCCTTTTCCATTTGGCAAGACTGTGAACCACCTCAGCCCGCGCGTCGTTCATGTCACGCACGGGGAAATTCACGGCTCTCTCCACTCCGTTCAGGTCGTCGTTCATGCCGAGGCCACGGAGCACAAAGAGAGGGGCTGTAACACGACGGAGACGCAGCTCCGTACTGAGCGAGGACAGGAAAAAGTCCTTGATACGCTTGATGGCAATCTCGGTCTGAGGCAGATCGAGCGATGCGCTATAGTTCTGGGGTATGACTAATTTTGACATTGTCGCATGTTTTTGTGGGCGCAAAGATAACAAAATAATTTCAAAAAACCAAATTTTATGGAAAATTTCTTTTATTATTTACAAATTTAGTGCAAAAACATACAAAATCCGCCGATTTTTATAGCAAAGGAGTGAAAATATGATTCACTATCCATCCCTTAGCCCGCAGCCCCGGCTTCTGAGACTTGTAATATTCTGTCGTCATCAGGTCGCACGCTTCAAGGTCGCGGTTGAAGATTGCGGTCAGTTCAGCAGTCACTTCGGGTGAGAGCAGGAAACAGGAGGCCTCGTAATCCCAGCGCAGGGACCGGCTGTTGAGATTGGCCGAACCGATCATACAATAACAGTCGTCCACCATCAGGATTTTGCTGTGGTGGAATGCACCTTTGTAGAGATAGACCCTGGCTCCGTGGCGCACCAGCCGATGGGCGAAGTTGAGATTTCCCGCCCCTAGCGTGGGCTCGTCGTTCACGAGGGGCAGGATAATCTGAACATCCACTCCCCTGTCGATGGCATCGATGAGGGCACGGCGCACGCTTGCTGTGGGCATGAAATAGGGATTGACAATCCGGATACTCTTCTGCGCCGAACGGAAGGCGGCCACATAGGCCCGCCTTGTTTCGGCTTTACTGGCATGGGACGAACGTCCGCGTTCGAAGAAAATCACATCCTGTCCCGTCACCGAACGGAGGGCACTCGGTGAAGCCTGGCCTGCAGCGCTGTCTTCCCCGTGAGTCCATTGGCGCAGGAAGGATTCGCCGAAGGGTACGGCCGCCAGACGGCCTGTGATACGCACATGGGTATCCCGCCATCCCCCGTAGGTCTCGGGATTGCCGTTCAGGTAATAGTCGGCCACATTGAGACCGCCCACCCAGGATATCGTATCGTCGATCACCACCACCTTTCTGTGGTCGCGGAAAATGCGGTTCACCCAGGGGAAGGTCATCGGGTCAAAAAGCCGCGTCTCAATACCGAGAGTTGCCATGGAGTCGAGCCATGCCTGGTCGTAGCCGTAATTGCGCATCCGCGATTTGTAGTCGTCAATTAGGAGACGTACCCGCACGCCGCGCTGTGCCGCGCGGTGCAGATGTTCCGTCACCAACCTTCCGATGGAGTCGGGTGCATAGATGAAGTATTCGATATCCACCGTCTGGCCGGCGGCATCGATATCGTCGAGCATTGCGCGGAACTTGGTGTGGCCGTCGGTATAGACGGCAGCCTCATGAAAGGGGTAACAGGAAAGGCCAGCGCTTTCCGCCCACTTGCGCAGGCTGGCGTCGGCCCGTTCGGCTGCCCTGCCAGCCGTCATCAGACAGCAGGCAAGGAGCAGCAGGTGTAAATAACGGAATTGCATGCGGAGAATGTTTGGATTGGGGAGAACGGGTTATTCTTTGTAATAAACCCTTTTGATGCGGTTGGACATCGTGCTCATGACCTCGTAGCAGATTGTGCCGAGCGTGTCGGACAGTTCTGAGATGGGAAGGTCGCGGCCGAAGATGACGACCTGGTCCCCTTCACGGGCTTCCGGACAGTCGGTCACATCGAGGAAGGTCACATCCATGCAGACATTACCTACCGTAGGACACGACTTGCCGTGAACCAGCATCCGGGCATGACCGTTGCCCAGACGGCGGTCGTAGCCGTCGGCATATCCGATGGGAACCATCGCAATGCGAGAGGTGCGGTTCAGCACACCCTTGCGGCTGTAGCCTACAGTCTCGCTGGCAGGAATCTCCTTGATTTGCAGGATGGTGCTCTTCAGCGTCGAGATGCATTCCAGATTCATGTCGGTCGACGAGGCCTCGAAACCGTACAGACCGATGCCCAGACGGCACATCTCGAACTGATATTGCGGGAACCTTTCTATGCCAGCCGAATTGAGGATGTGCCGGAGAATCTGGTGGGGGAAGGCCTCACGCAGGCGGTCGGCACAATAGGAGAACCGGCGAATCTGCTCAGCCGTGAAGTCGTCGAACCTGCTGTCGTCGGCGCCTGCAAAGTGCGAGAATACCGAACGTACCATCACGGACGACTGCTGTTTGAGGGCACCGATCAGGATCTCCATCTCATGGGGCTGGAAGCCCAG
>CAJOOX010000095.1 GCA_905236195.1 uncultured Bacteroidales bacterium | reverse complement strand
TCTATAAATTCTGTTTTAATTAACTTATACACAGATGCCCCTTATATTTCGGCTGCTTTTTGCTTTCTGTGGCATCCTTTTGCCAAGCCAGCGTCGGTCACAATGCCCGCATTGCTTCCCTCCTTAACTTGCAAAATAATACTCACATAAAGTCAAAAATCATCTCGACATAATTTATAGAACAACCCTATAGAAAATATACAGTCATTTGTATGCCTAAACTATTTCTTCGGATGAAACTTTTATTACCGGCAGCTGTCTTTCTGCCAGTGTTGGCATCATGCAGTGATGGAGACGCCGCCTATAAAATCGGAGTATCGCAATGTGCCGGTGGCATATGGCGTGAAAAGGTGAACAGCGAAATGCTTGCAGCCCAACACCTGTACCGTCGGGATGTGGAAGTGAGCATTGCGGATGCCCATGACGATGTGGCGTTGCAGGTGCATCAGATTGACAGTCTGGTGGAGAGCGGCATCCATCTGCTGGTGGTAGCGCCTGGCGAATCGGAAGCAGTAGCCGATGCTATTGTCAGGGTCAGACGGTGTGGTATTCCGGTCGTGTTCTTCGACCGTAAGGCAGACACAGATGAATACACAGCGTTCATCGGAGGCGACAACGAGGCTGTAGGTCGCGATGTGGGCAATTACATTGTCGGTCATCTGAAACAACGTCAGGGGGAGGGCGGAGGCCGCAAACTCCGGGTGCTGGAGATAACCGGGGCGATGCATTCTTCCCCGGCTCAGGACCGGCATCGGGGCTTCAGTAACGTGATGGCAATCTGTCCCGATGTGGACTACCGTTATGTGGAGAGTGACTGGACCGGCAAGGGCGGCTATGAAACTGTGCTGGCTGAGAAGGACAACGACTGGGACGTGGTGTTCTGTCACAACGACGGTATGGCGGACGGAGCCTGTCAGGCATATCTTGATATGGGAACGGCTGAGCCGGCGAAGGTGATCGGCGTGGACGGGATGCCCGGCAAGAACCAGGGTATTGACTATGTGGAGAAAGGGCGGTTTCATGCCACCTATATTTATCCGACCCACGGCGAGGAGATTGTGAAACTGGCCCTCCAGATTCTGACGGGAGAACCCTATGAGCGCGAAAACGTACTCCAGGGCATGCTGGTGACGCCCGACAACGTGACGATGACGGCACTGACGAGCAACGAACTGATGTCGCAGGTGAACAATCTGGTTACAATACACGACAAACTGGAAGAATCGCTGGGACTGTACAATACCCAGCACAAGGCATTGCTGGTCAGCCTGCTGAGCCTTGCGGTGCTGATTGTAGCGCTGTTGCTGATCACAAGGGCCCTGTTGCAGATGCGCCGTACACTGCGCGAACGGCAGGCTATGCACGAGGAAGAGACCCTCTTTTATACCAACCCCGACAGCCGCCGCCTGAAACAAGTGTTCGAAATGCGGGAGGAGGACCTGCCCGCGGTGCGTTCGCAGGATGCCATTTTTGCAGAGACTCTGAACAAGGCCATCCGCCAGAATATGTCGAACCCCGGTCTGAAGATGGATGAACTGGGCGAGAAGATGGGTATCAGCCGCGTGCAGCTCTACCGCAAGGTGAAAGCCCTAACGGGTCTTACGCCGGTAGAACTGCTTCGCCAGATGCGGTTGCAGCAGGCCTATGTGTTGCTCTCGACCACCTGCAAAACCGTCAACGAAATTGCCTATGAAGTGGGCTTCGGCACCCCGGGTTATTTCTCTCGATGCTTTAAGCACCAGTATGGCAAGTATCCAACAGAGTTGAGAGAATTGACAAAATAGTCGAAGATTGTTTCATGAAACAGAATTTACAGGCTCTGAACGATTTTTTTCGGTCGTTCAGAGCCTGAACTCGTATATTTGCATCAAAAATCCACCATATAAATAACATTTTAAACCTTATGAAACAACTTAAGAGACTGTTTCTGAGCGTTACGCTCATGTTGGCATGCGCGACAGTGTACGCCCAACAGGAAATCGGAGGCAACGTGACCGATGACTTAGGAGAATCGGTAATCGGAGCCACCGTAATAGAAAAAGGGACGTCGAACGGTACTATCACCGATATCGACGGCAACTTCAAACTGAAAGTTCAGCCCGGCCGGATGCTCGTGTTCTCCTTTGTGGGGTACAAGAGCGTTGAAATGCCGGCATCCCAAGGCATGAAGGTAGTGCTGACCGAAGATGCCGAGGTGCTGAGCGACGTTGTGGTAACAGGCTACACCACCCAGCGTAAAGCCGATCTGACGGGTGCCGTTTCGGTGGTCAGTGTGAAAGACCTGGCCAAGCAGAACGAGAACAACCCCATCAAGGCAATGCAGGGGCGTGTGCCAGGTATGAACATCTCGGCCGACGGTTCGCCCTCAGGTTCCGCCACGGTGAGAATCCGTGGTGTGGGTACGCTGAACAACAACGACCCGCTCTACATCATCGACTGTGTACCCACCAAGTCGGGTATGCACGAGCTGAACGGTAACGACATTGAGTCCATTCAGGTGCTCAAAGACGCCGCCTCGGCCAGTATCTACGGTTCGCGTGCTGCCAACGGTGTGATTATCATTACCACGAAAAAAGGCAAGGAAGGCTCCCTGAAAATCAACCTCGATGCCAGCCTCGCCGTCCAGAACTATGCCCACAAGATGGAAGTGCTCAACGCCAAGGAATTCGGTCAGGTGATGTGGCAGGGCTACGTCAACGACGGTCTCAATCCCAACTCCAACGGTTTGGGCTACCGTTACGACTGGGGATACAACGCACAGGGCTACCCAGTACTCAACAACATCACGATGAGCAAATATCTCGATGCGGCCGGCACTACTCCCGCAGCCGATACCGACTGGTTTGACCAGACCACCCGCACGGGTATGGTGCAGCAATACAACGTGTCGTTGAGCAACGGCTCGGAGCGCGCCACGTCGTTTTTCTCGTTGGGATACTATAAGAACAAAGGTATTATCGAGAGTTCGGACTTCTCGCGTTTCAGTGCCCGTATGAATACGGAATTCAACCTGATGAAGCGCGACGACCGTCACATCGTGACTGTGGGCGAACACTTCACCCTGAACCGCACCAGCGAGGTAGCCGCTCCCGGCGGATTCCTGCAGAATGTGCTTCAGTTCAATCCTTCCATTCCCGTCTATACCGCCACGGGCGAGTATGCAGGTCCTGTGGGCGGTTATCCCGACCGCGAGAATCCCGTGGCCCGTCTGGACCGCAACAGTGACAACCGCTACACCTATTGGCGTATGTTTGGTGACGCGTATGTGAACATCAACCCCATCAAGAACCTGAACTTCAAATCGACGTTCGGTCTGGATTATGCCCAGAAGCAGCAGCGCATCTTCACCTATCCTATTACGGAGGGTACGGTGGCCAATGCGACCAACGCCGTCGAGGCAAAGCAGGAACATTGGACCAAGTGGATGTGGAACCTGATAGCCACCTACAATTTCGAGGTGGGCAAACACCGTGGCGATGCCATGGTCGGTATGGAGCTCAACCGCGAGGACGATGTTTTCTTCAGCGGCAAGAAGTATGACTTTGCCACCCTCACCACCGACTATATGTGGCCCAATGCGGGTGTGGGTGAAGCCGAGGCCTATGGTTCGGGCGAAGGCTTCTCGCTGATATCCTACTTCGGCAAGGTGAACTACACGTATGCCGACAGGTACATGGCTTCGCTGACACTGCGTCGCGACGGTTCGAGCCGTTTCGGTAAGAACAACCGCTATGGTACCTTCCCTTCGGTGAGTGTGGGCTGGCGCATCAATCAGGAGGACTTCATGAAACAGGTCTCCTGGATCAGCGACCTGAAGCTGCGCGCGAGCTGGGGTCAGACCGGTAACCAGGAAATTTCCAACATTGCCCGATACACGCTCTATGAGAGCAACTACGGTGAAGCCGGATTCGGCGGACAGAGCTACGGCACCAGCTACGATATAGCGGGCACCAACGGCGGTCAGACCCTGCCCAGCGGTTTCAAACGCAACCAGCTCGGCAACGACGACCTGAAGTGGGAAACCACCACACAGACCAACCTCGGTATTGACTTCTCGGTGCTCGCAACCGCGCTCTACGGTTCGTTCGACTGGTACTTCAAGAAAACGTCCGACATTCTGGTCTATATGCCCGGCATCGGAGTGATGGGCGAAGGCTCGTCGCAGTGGATCAACGCGGGAGAAGTGGAGAACAAGGGTATTGAACTGAATATCGGCTATCGCGGCGAGGTGCACGACTTCAGCTACGATGTATCCGGCAATATCGGCACCTATCGCAACAAGGTGACCAAACTGCCCGAAACCATCGCTGCCAACGGTACCTTCGGCGGCAACGGAGTAGAGAGCGTAGTGGGCCGTCCTATGTACTCGCAGGTGGGATACGTGAGCGACGGTATCTTCAAGAGTCAGGAAGAAATCGACAACCACGCCGTCCAAAACGGTGCCGGCCTGGGCCGCATCCGCTGGAAAGACCTCAACGGCGACGGCTTCATCAACGAGAAAGACCAGCAGTGGATCTACGACCCGACACCCGACTTCACGTGGGGTCTGAATATATACCTGCAGTACAAGAACTTCGATTTCACGATGTTCTGGCAGGGTGTGCAGGGCGTGGACGTTATCTCCGATCTGAAGAAGGAAACCGACCTCTGGAGCGGTCTCAATATCTCCAACCTCAACAAAGGACGCCGTCTGCTCGACGCCTGGAGCCCCGCCAATCCCGGTTCGGACATCCCTGCCGTGAGCACCATGGACAATAACAACGAAAAGCGCGTCAGCAGCTATTTCGTCGAGAATGGTTCATTTGCCAAACTGCGCACAGTTCAGCTCGGATATAATGTACCCAAGGAATTCTGCGAGAAGATGTATATGGAACGCGTGCGTCTGTACCTCTCCGCCCAGAACCTGCTCACCATCAAGGCCCGCAGCTTTACGGGAGTGGATCCCGAGAATGCCAACTACGGCTATCCCATCCCCGTGACCATTACTTTCGGCCTTAACGTTTCATTCTAAAATTCACAACAATATGAAAAGAATACTTATCTATCACAAGGCAATGGCCGGACTGCTGGCAGGCACTCTGCTACTGACGGCAACTGCATTTACGGCCTGTTCGGACGAACTCGACGACCACGTGCCGCAAGGCACCCTGAGCGACGAGCAGGTGAAAAGTCCCGAAAACGCTGAGGCGATGGTGGTGTCGGCCTATGCCATCTTCACTACGGCTGAAGATATCAACTCGTCGTTCTCGATGTGGAATTTCGACGTGCGTTCCGACGATGCCTACAAGGGCGGCAGCGGAACGAGCGACGGCGACGTGTTCCATCAACTGGAAGTGCAGCAGGGTGTACTGACCCAGAACTGGAACCTCAACGATGTATGGGTGCGTCTGTACAACAGCCTCTCACGTGTCAACACAGCCATTGCCCTGCTCAACAACTGTGACGACAGCTATGCGATGAAGCAGCAACGACTGGCCGAGATGAAATTCCTCAGGGCCTATGCCCACTTCCTGCTGAAGCGTCTCTTCAAGCACATTCCCTTCGTAGTGGACGAGAACCTGACGTACGACGAGTATAACGAGCTCTCAAACACGGCGTACTCCAACGACGAGGGATGGCAGCTCATCATCGACGACCTGATGGAGGCATATAACACCCTCCCGCAAACTCAGGAAGACAAGGGCCGGCCCACCCGTGCATCGGCTGCTGCATTCCTTGCCAAGGTGTATCTCTATAAGGCTTACCGTCAGGACGAGCCCGCCAACAACCGAGTGACATCAATCAACAGGGCAGACCTGGAGAAGGTAATTGAATATACCAATCCCGACCTTTATGTCAACTACGGACTCGAGGACGACATCCATAACAACTTCCGTCCCGAGGAACAGTATGAAAACGGCATTGAGAGCCTGTGGGCCATCCAGTATTCCCGCAATGACGGTTCCACCTACGGCAACCTGAATTGGGCTTACGGTCTGATTGTGCCCAACATCCCGGGAGCCACCGACGGCGGCTGCGATTTCTATAAGCCTTCGCAGAATCTGGTGAATGCCTACCGCACGGGTGACGACGGTCTGCCGCTGCTCGACTCGTTCAACGAAAAGAACTACGACATGAAGAGCGACAATGCCGATCCGCGTCTGTTCCTCACCATCGGCATGCCCGGTCTGCCCTATATGTTCAACCGCAATTACATGATGGATCAGACCAGCATCTGGAGCCGTTCGAACGGTCTCTACGGCTATTATGTCACCCTCAAGCAGAATGTAGATCCCGCCCTGATAGGAAGCTATCTCATCAAGGGATCCTACTGGGCCAGCTCCATGAACCGCATCGTCTTCCGCTATGCCGACGTGCTGCTGGAGCGCGCCGAGGCTTATGCCCAGCTGGGTCAGACCGACCAGGCCGTACAGCTCATCAACCGGATCCGTACCCGTGCCGCAGGCAGCACCCAGATGATAGGCAGCTACCAAAACCAGTATGGTGTGAAGATATATATCACCAACTACCGCGGCAGTTATAGCCAGGAACAGGTCATCCGGATGGTCAAGATGGAACGCCGTCTGGAACTGGGAATGGAAAGCGAGCGTTTCTTCGATCTCGTACGCTGGGGCGAAGCCGCCACCGTGCTCAACAAATATTTCGCCGAGGAAGCCAACGACTGCGCCATCTACAGCAGTGCACACTTCACCGCCGACAGGGATGAGTATCTGCCCATTCCCTACAGCCAGTTGGCGGCCTCCAACGGCCACTATACCCAGAATGCAGGCAACTGGTAACCAATAAAAAAACACTGTTATGAAATCAAAGATATTATATATCGTAAGTGCAGCGTTTCTGGCTTTCGGTCTGAGCGCGTGCAGTGAAGACCATGTGAGCGACCTGAAACTGGACGGCGACTGTATGGTAGAGTCCTTCTCGCTCGATAACTTCGAGGGCAATATCAGTCTCGCCACCCGCAGCATCGAGGTGCGGCTGCCCGAAGTGTATGCAACCTCGGCGATGAAAGTCACCGATCTGGTGCTGTCAGACGGTGCCACCGCCAATTTCACGCAGGGAGCCACCCTCAATATGGACGAGGCACGAATGCTACATGTCCAGAACGGCGATGTCTGTCTCGACTGGACGGTGAGCGTGCGTCATGACGAGGCCCGTATCACGCAGTTTGTCGTGAACGACATCTATCAGGGCACCATCGATCAGGAAGCCAGGACCATCACGGTCTATGTGCCCCAGTCGGCGGGAGTCGCATCACTGGTTCCCACCATCACCTACAGCGCCAATGCCACCATTTTCCCTGCCAGCGGTGTTGCTCAGGATTTCACCCATCCAGTCACCTATGTTGTGACCAACAACTCGGCACGCAGCGAATATATCGTGACGGTGATAGCCATCGACAAGCCGAAAGCTGTCTTCCTCGGTTCGCCGTCGTCCATGAACGACCTGGATGCGGAAGCCCGTACGGCGTGTGAATGGATGCTCGGCAATGTGGCCGGATCACTTTATGTGTCGTTTGCCGACCTGCAGGCCGGTACGGTGGATCTCAGCGAATGCGAGGTTATCTGGTGGCACTGGCATGTGGACGGCGGTGTGGACGGTCACGATGTGTTTGCCGCCAAGGCCACAGACGCCCTTGCCGCAAAGAACCAGCTCCGTTCATTCTATGAGAACGGCGGTTCGCTGCTGCTGACGCGCTATGCCGTCAACCTGCCTTCATTCATCGGAGCTACAGGCGACGACGAGTGGACAACGCCCAACAACTGCTGGGGACAGGACGAGATGAGCGCCGAACTCTGCGGCGGTCCCTGGACCTTCCGTAAATATGCCGGACAGGAGAACCATCCTGTCTATGAGAACCTGATTGCCGGAGACAATGCCGCTGAGGTTTATTGTACGGATGCCGGTTATCACATCACCAACTCGACGGCTCAGTATCATGTAGGAACCGACTGGGGCGACTATCCGGACTACAATGCATGGACCGGCCGCACGGGTGCCGCTATCCTGGGTGTGGGCGTTGACGGAGCCATTGTGGTATGGGAGTATCCTGCCCATGACGGAAGGGGCTCAATCCTCTGTTTCGGAACAGGCTGCTACGACTGGTATTCTTATACGCTGGAAGCTGGTTATACGGAGAACTTCCACCGGAATATTGCAATCATGACCCAAAATGCATTTAATTATTTAATGAAATAAACCGACATGAAAACTTCATTGATATATATGTTTCTGACCGTGTTGTCGGCTACCTCGCTGACAGCATGCAGTGACGACGGATTCGACGGCGATGCACCCAAGGACTGGGCTGGCACGACCACCTTCTTCACGCCGACCGACGAGAAGGGGTTCAGCACATACTACACACCCGCAATCGGCCGCTGTGGCGACCCGATGCCATTCTATGATCAGAAAGCCGGGGAGTTCAAAGTGTTGTATCTGCAAGAATATGACATTAACGACGACAAGCGTTTCCATCCCATCTGGGGTGTCAGCACGACCGATGGCGCCAACTACGAGTCGATAGGCGAAGTGCTGGCCGTGGGAGCCTCGCCCCTGCAGCAGGATGCCGCACTCGGCACAGGATGCTGCCTTTACAACGAAAGCGACGGACTCTACTATCTGTACTACACGGGTCACAACGGCAACTGTGAGAACAGGGAGGTGGTGATGCGCGCCACATCGCCCGACTACAAGACGTGGACACGCGACAACCTGTGGTCGCTGAAGGGTACGGATTACGGATTCTCGCGTACGGATTTCCGCGATCCGCAGATCTTCAAGGCTGAAGACGGCCTCTGGCACATGGTGATTGTGAGCACGCTGCGTTTTGCCGAGTTCACGTCGTCCGACCTGAAAACCTGGAGCCACGCCGGTTCGTTCCCCATGATCTGGGACCGTCAATGCGAGTGCCCCGACATCTTCAAGATGGGAGACTGGTGGTATGTGGTCTATAGCGAAGGATATCGCGCCAGCTGGAGCCGTAAGGTGAAGTATATGATGGCGACATCGTTCGAGGGTGTGAAAGCCTGCTTCAACGATCCGGGTGCCAACTGGCCGAAAGACGGACGTGAAGGTGTGCTCGACAGCCGCGCCTTCTATGCCGGAAAGACGGCGTCCAACGGGACAGACCGCTACATGTGGGGATGGTGTCCCTATCGCACGGGTTCCGATATCCACGAGAAGAATCTCAATGTGGGAGCCGGAGGCGAACCCAACTGGTCGGGTGCCCTCGTATGTCACAAAATCATCCAGCATGAGGACGGGACCCTTTCCCTGGGAGAAGTGCCCTCAATGGCCTCGAAATACAAGAAAGAGAGCATCCCCGAAGTGAAAGCCTCCAACGGGGTATCGCTCAATGGTGCCGACGGTACCCTGAGCGGCAACGATGCCTATATTCTCTACAGCCGACTGGGAACAGCCAACCATATTTCATTCACCGTTACCACTTCCAACAACTGGGACCGCTTCGGCGTGTCGCTGGTGCGCGGAACGGATTCGGAGAAATACTACACGATGGTGGTGAATCCCGAGAACGAAAATACGCGCAAGGTGAATTTCGAACAGGAAGGCCCTGCGGGACGCGGATTCGTGGAGGGTATAGACGGATACAATTTCCCCCGTCCGGCAGACAATGTCTATAATATCGATATTTATACGGACAATTCTGTGATGGTGATGTACGTCAACGGTACATATGCCTACACGAACCGTATCTATGGCATTCAGAAGAACTGTTGGAGCATCAACAACTATGGCGGAAATATTACGGTGAGCAATGTCTCCGTATCCGAATATTGAAAGGAGGTTCATTATAGGGATGTTCATTATCATGCTCGTTTTCTCGCCAAGGCATAGCCGATGCAAGCATCGCTCTGCTCTTTTGGCTTAACGAAAACGTTCATTATC
>CAJOOX010000094.1 GCA_905236195.1 uncultured Bacteroidales bacterium | reverse complement strand
CGGCGGAACGGGAGCCTCGCCCGCCTCGTCTACCAAACATGCTGGCATGCCTGCTGAGGTAGGCCTGGCAGAGACCCAGCAGACCCTTCTGATCAACCGGCTGCGCGGACAGGTGAAACTGCAGACCGACGGACAGCTCAAAACGGGACGTGACGCTATGCTGATGGCATTATTAGGTGCTGAGGAATACGCATTCGCTACGGCGGCCCTCATTGTGCTTGGCTGTGTGATGATGCGCAAGTGTCACATGAATACCTGCCCCGTGGGTGTGGCCACCCAGAATCCCGAACTGCGGACCCGGTTCCGCGGGCGTTCGGAATATCTCATTACCTATTTTAAATATGTGGCCGAGGAGATGCGCGAATATCTCTCCCTGATGGGCAAGCATACGATGGATGAAGTCATCGGACATACGGAACTGATAGAGAAAAAAACGTTCCCAGATAACCCCAAAACGCAGAACATCGACATCTCCCGTCTTCTCTACCAGCCGGCGGAGGCTCTCGGGAACCCTATGCATTGCGTCGAGGCCCAGGACCACAAGATCCACGATGTGCGCGATATGATGATACTCAAGGTGTCGGCGCCGGCCATCCAGCAGAAGATGCCCATCCAGCTGTCGTATCACATCCAGAATACGGACCGTGCGGTGGGAGCTATGGTCTCGGGCCGCATCGCCAGACAATACGGAGAAGCCGGTCTGCCTGACGAAACCATCACGGTGTCGTTCAAGGGCTGTGCGGGACAGAGTTTCGGCGCCTTCCTGGTAAGGGGTCTTCACTTCAGACTGCAGGGTGATGCCAACGACTATCTGGGCAAGGGGCTCTCGGGCGGCAGGATTTCGGTCATTCCGCCGTCAGGCACCAGTTTCGCTGCCGAGGAAAACATTATCTGCGGCAACACCGTTCTCTATGGAGCAACCTCGGGCGAAGTATATATCAACGGCCGTGTGGGCGAACGTTTTGCGGTTCGAAACTCGGGCGCCACCGCTGTGATCGAGGGCGCCGGCGACCACTGCTGTGAATATATGACCGGCGGTGTGGTTGTAGTGCTCGGAAGCGTGGGCCGCAATTTCGCAGCAGGGATGTCGGCAGGCTGTGCCTATGTGCTCGACGAGTCCCACCACTTTGACTATTTCTGCAACATGGAAATGGTGGAGCTGGCGCTGGTCGAGGACCGCTACGATATCCGCGAACTGCGTTCCTTCATCGAACGCCATTATGCCGAGACACAGTCGCCCAAGGCCAAACTCATTCTCGACAACTGGGAGGAATACCTTCCCAACTTTATCAAAGTAACCCCCATTGAGTACAGGCGTGTCATCATCGAAAAACGTCTCGCCGAACTCATGAACAAACAGAAACAAGCTGAAAATCATCAGGAATAATGGGCAATCCGCATTCTTTTCTGACTGTGCCCCGCAAGGAGGCCGGTTACCGTCCCAAGGACGAACGTGTGCTTGACTATAGTGAAGTGGAACAGACCCTCGCAATCGAGGATCGCAAGATGCAGGCTTCGCGCTGTATGGATTGCGGCGTGCCTTTCTGCCATTGGGCCTGTCCGCTGGGCAACAGGATGCCCGAATACCAGGATCTGGTGTGGCGCGGACGGTGGGAGGAAGCCTGGCAGGTGCTCAGCCAGACGCATCCCTTTCCCGAGTTTACGGGAAGAGTGTGTCCTGCGCTCTGCGAGAAGAGCTGTGTACAGGCCATCGAACATCAGGCTGTAACTATTCGCGAGAACGAGGCCGCTACGGCCGAGCGTGCCTTTGCCGAAGGCTTTGTGCAGCCCCGCATTCCCCGTTGGCGCAACGGCAGGAATGTGGCAGTGGTGGGTTCCGGGCCTGCAGGTATGGCTGCCGCCGACCGTCTCAACCAGCTGGGCTATCAGGTGACGGTTTTTGAGAAGGACGAACATATCGGTGGACTCCTTCGTTTCGGTATCCCGGACTTCAAACTTTCCAAACCCGTCATCGATCGCCGTCTGGAAATCCTGCAGGCCGAAGGTATCACCTTCCGTGCAGGGGTGGTTATCGGTAAGGAGAATTTTGTGAAAAAACAACTCGACCTGTGCGAGAGCGGACGCAAAGGCAATGTGGCACCGCCCGAAATCGTTACCCCCGACAAACTGCTTTCCGACTACGATGCCGTTTGTCTGTGTACGGGTGCAGAGACGCCCCGCGACCTTGAGGTTCCGGGACGGGATATCAAGGGGATATACTTTGCTCTGGAGATGTTGCAGCAGCAGAACCGCGTGAATGCGGGTGTGGAAATTCCCAAACCCCAGCGTATCTCATGCCGGGGAAAAAATGTTCTCGTTATAGGCGGCGGAGATACAGGTTCGGACTGTGTGGGTACGGCTAACCGGCAGGGTGCCCGTTCGGTGACCCAGATTGAGGTGATGCCCAAACTGCCTGCAGGCGAGAATCCCGCAACCCCCTGGCCACTCTATCCGATGGTGCTCAAAACCACGTCGTCCCATCTGGAGGGCTGTCATCGCGAGTGGAACCTCAATACGCTCCGCTTTGTGGCCGATGAGAAAGGACATCTCTCGGGTGCCGAGGTCGAGACGGTGGAATGGGTGCCTGCTTCTGATGGCGGTCGTCCGCAGATGAAGGCCACAGGCAAGAAGAAAGTCCTCGAGTGCGACATCGTCCTCCTGGCCATGGGTTTCACTCAGCCCAATGCCGCCTTGGTCGATTCATTCGGTTTGGAAAAAGACAGCCACGGCAATATCCTTACCTCTGCCCTCGGCCAGACCTCCAACCCCAAGGTCTTCGCAGCAGGCGACTGTCGCACGGGAGCCTCCCTGGTGGTGCGTGCCATCGCCTCCGGCCGTACCGCTGCCGCCGGGGTGGATGAATATCTCAAGAAGGAGTAACTCTGTATAATACAGTCAGAAACAAACTCGCCGCACTTCCATAGGTGCAGCGGGTTTGATTATTGTTGGCGGAGCGTTTTATTCTGATGTTCGCAGCGTGACGCTCTTAACACTCTCGCCGGGAGTATGGTCGGCCTCGCGGGGCATGTAGATGGGAACGTCTTCCTGCCAGGGGAGAATGCGGAGCTCCAGTTCCTTTGTGCCTTCGGGCAGACGCCACAGACCGTAGAGGAAGGGCCGGCCGTACTGGAAGTTGTCGTCGATGAGCCGTCCGTCGGCATAAAGACGGGCACAGTCGCCCTGATACTCGATGCTTAAGAGTGTGGAGTGAAGCGTGAAGCGTGAAGAATCTTGCGGGAGCGTGATTCTATAGATGGCGGCGTTGGCCCAATCCTCCTCCGAGGGCGCTTCGGCCACCTTGGCGCGTCCCTTCTCGATGGTGCGCAGGGGGCCGGCCTCTTTTATCTTGGTGCAGGCGACTGCCGTTTCGTATGTAGCGACTTCGTCGCAACATCCCCCACGGGAGAGGAAGAGCCTCTCGGCATCTCCCTGCGTGAGGAGATACACATTCTTATATACCGGCGTTGCTGTGCCGCGTGGCTTCACGTTGCGGAGGGTCTTGCCGTCCTGCATGGCGATGACGGTTTTGATGCCCTTCACCTGCATCAGGTAGATTTTGCCGTCGCGTTTGGCTACGGGCTGAGCGGTAGCGTAGCGGATACCGTCGATGTTGACGGGGAAAATTGCCATACAGCCGGCGGGAATATCTGTCTTGGGGAGTTTCTCGCCGCAGATTTCCAGCCTTACATTCTTCTTGGCAGAGAGATTCTGCAGCCGCTCGTAATTATTGATGAAGATAAATCCGCTGTTATCCAGGGAGCGGTAGGACCATCTCAGGCAGTTGTCCTGCCCTTTCTTGATGTCCTGAGGGCTGGGGAAGGATGCCTCCATCGGGGCGAGAGTCTCGGCCCAGTCCTGCATGAAGAGGTGGAGCGGACGCAGACGGTAGTACTGAGGATAGGTCTGCCCGAATTCGCCCAAAGGTGCTTGGAAATCGTAGGTCAGCACAGGCAGGTCGTTATTGGCCGTTCCCAAGGTGCGCTGCGTCTCGTTCATAGTAATGCCCGTTGTGCTGGCAGGATTCGTGCCGCCATGATACATGTAGTAGCCCAGCAGGTTCGAACCCGATCCGAGTTTGACGATGGCGAGCGAGTAGCAGTCGTCGGCATAGATGTAGGGACGTTTGTGGTAGGCTGTGGCCATACCGCCGCCCAGTTCGCACGTAAAATAGGGATATTCCTCGTCGCCCTGGTTGATTTTCTCCTCCTGTTTGCCCAACAGGTCGGTTCCGATGGCGGTGGAGGAGCGGAAGCCCTTGAAGTTGAACGCCTTGTAGTAGTTGCCGGCCGTCTCGCGGAGGTCCTTGTCCCAGAATCCGTCGGCGTAGTCACCGTAGAGAGGAAGCATCTCTCCGAACGGTACGGGGGTCGTCAGTTCGGGCCAGCCGGTGCGTGTGTAGAAGGGGAGATCGAAGCCGATGTCGAGTGCGATTCGCTTCAGGTCCATCAGGTATTCGCCGCGGCCGCGGTATTCGTTGTCGAACTGGCACGCCACGAGCGGTCCTCCGTCCTTCCACTGCAGTCCGATGATTTGGGAGTAGATCTGGCGGTACAGTTTCTCGGTATAACTGAGGAACACGGGTTCGCGGGAGCGCAGTTTGCAGCCCTTGCCGAACATCCAGTCGGGGATGCCGCCGTTGCGTACCTCGCCGTGACAGAAGGGGCCGATTCTGAGCACTACGGGCAGTCCCTCGGCCTTGCAGATTTCGAGGAAGCGGCGCAGGTCGCGCTGTCCGTCCCACCGGAAGATGCCTTCCTGCTCCTCGATGTGGTTCCAGAACACATAGGTGGCGATAATGGTCACACCGCCCTCCTTCATTTTACGCACCTCGCTCTGCCATTCGTCGGCGGGGATGCGGCTGTAGTGGATTTCGCCCATCACGGGAACCACGCGGTGGCCGTCGATGATGAGGCTCTGGCGGTCCCACGTCACGGGACATCCGAAGTCGTAGGCCTGTGCTACGGTTCTGAAGGAAAGTGCCGCGGTCAACAGCAGTGCAGATAACAGGAGTTGAGGTTTCATATCATTCTATAATTAGGGGTTATTATATCAGTGTACGGAGAGACTGCAGACCGGAATGGTTGCAATCCAGTTTCTCGGCTTCTGACAGATATTCCGCAGCCTTCTCCCGATTGCCGAGACCGTAGTGGCCCAGGGCGAGGAGGTAGTAACAGTGCAGGCGGTTCTTGTTCGTCAGGCTGTCGTTCCACACCAGCAGGTCGGGCAGCGAGACAGCGAAATAGTCCATCCTTACCTCGTCGAAGAGGTGGTTCTTGCCGTAATTGATGAGTTTGTAGAACAGGCCGTTGGCCTTGTCCGTCTCGCCCAGTTTCTGCCAGCAGAGACCCGCATAGAAAATCTTGTCGGCCTTGGCGTCGTTGTAATAGAGGGCGGGAGCCGGTTCCGTAGGACCTTCGGTGCCTTTCGTCCAGCACTCGCGGGCCTTCCCGGTATCGCCTGTCTGAGCGTAGGCGATGCCCATCCAGTACCAGAAGTCGTTGTCCTGGGCTCCGTAGAGTTTGCCTTCGCCCAGATTGGCGGGGAAGGAGAGACATTCCGTTAGGAGGCTGACGGCACGTTCGTTTTCACCCCGGGCGATACACAGTTTGGCGAGTTCCATGCGGGCACGCTGGTACTGGCCGCTCACCTTGCCTTCGCCGCCTTCCCACACGTGGAACTGGTGGCCGGCAATCACTTCAATAGCTTTCTCGTACTGTTTCGTATCGTTCAGCAACGTCGCATATTCCAGCATCAGGTCATCGCGCTGCTCCACCAGATCCATGTGGGCGGTGAGCCTGACAAGGCGGTCGGCGGCAGGGTACTGCATGCGTTTGTAGAGCTGGTCCAGTTCCATGAAGACGCGGGCATCGCTTTCGTCCAGGCTGAACGCCTTTTCCATATATTCCACCGCCTTCTCCTTTTGGCCGATGTAGTTGAAAGTGCCCAGCGCCAGGTTCCTCCACACGGTTGGGAAAGAAGGGTCGCGTTCGCTGCTGATTTCCCAGTAATTCGTGCCGCCGGAATAGTCCCGTTTGTCATAGAGGAGGCAGCCCAGATAGTAGAGCGATTTGGCATCGTCCATATCGGCTAAAGAAGCATATTCCAGTGCAAGGATGCTCTCCAACCGGTTGGGGAAGCAGCAATAGCTGTCGGCGGTTTGGGCCTTGCGCAGGGTCTCTCGGTTGTCGATTCCGGCCTGATGCTCAACCCATGCCTGATAGTAATAAATCATGGGCGAGGCGGAGTTCTCTTCCTCTGCGATGTGCACGATGTTGACAGCGTCCCGCCACAGGCCTGCATCGGCATAGTCCAGCATCAGCTCTTCATAGTTGGCGGCCGAGCCGTGCATTAGCGCGGTCCATCGCTCACGCTCGCCTGACTCGTAGAGACAGCCGTAGTTGAAGCGGTCGATTTTCAGGCTTTCGGCTATCCAGGCCTGCATCTCCTCCTTGCGGTCCAGAATTCTGAGCAGCGTGGCCTTCAGGGCGCGTGCCTTGTGGTTGTGGCTGTTGTGGATGAGTGCGTTCTCCACCTCCTCCAGCGCTTCATAGTAGCGGCCTTCGAGGGTTGAGATTTCAGCGGCTTTGAAGAAGGCAGCTGCCGCCCATCCTGCGTTCCACGTGGCTTTGTGGAAGAGTTCGTAGGCTTCGTGCACCTTGCCCCGCAGTTTCAGTGTGAGGGCCAGGTTGTAGAGGGGCTCTCCGTTGTAGGGGTTGGGATTGCGTTTCATGAGCACCTTGACAGCCTTCCGCAGCAGGGGTTCCGCCCCTATGAAATCCCCGTTGCGCAGATTCCAAAGCCCCAGGGCATTGAGGTTCTGCACGTCGTCAGGGTCGCGCCGCAGGGCTTCCTTATAATAGTCGGTGGGACGGAACGTGGCGTGACGATACTGTTCCAAATGCAGACCTGTGAGATACAGCTGTTCGCACGTCTTGATTTCCTCGGGACGAAGCGCTGCCTCCGCGCTGTCGGGAATAGGACGGATGTCGTTGCTTTCGGCGTGCCAGTCGAGCAGCAAAGTGTGGAACCTGTCGGTCAGGAACACCTCTACCGTGAGCCGGTCGGCGGGTGCATCGACGGCTTTCTCCCACACGGCCTCGGGGCTCAGCGTCTGCGTCTCGTCCAGCAGTACATTGCCCTCATCGGTCCGCACACGGATATTCACTTCCATCCTCGAGGTGGCAAGCAGTTGCACCTTGCCGTCCCGGAGGTTGAAGATGATGTCCTTCGAGGCATTCTTCACGATGCCGAGATCCCGATAGGGCATGAAGTACTGTGTGAACCGTTTCTCCTCATACGGCATCAGCCATGAGAAGTCGGGCTGGTTCTCGGTGAACACACCCGCCATCAGTTCAATGTAGGGACGGAACACACCGGGTTTCTCCGCATAGTTGTCGTCGGTCAGGGCGCGGTCCCACGTGCGTCCGAAGTCGCCGTTGCCCCATGTCCACTGTTTCTTGCCGGGCGACACATGGTGGCTGGCCACATGCAGCATGCCGCCTTGGGTGTCGTTCTCATAACCGCCCTCGAAATTGTATTTCGAGTTCACAGCCATATAGGAGGTCGGCACCTTGATGTTTTTGTAGTTCGAGATATCTACACCGCCCGAATAATCCATCTTGTAGTAGGTGCCGGTGGCTATCGGAAAACTCGAGACGGCGCGCTTGCCGTGATCGAAGACTGCATTGACGTCCTGGGGGAACACACTCTGGTAGAAGTCGTTCACCTCCACCGCAGGATTGGCCCACCAGAGGAAGGTCTGTGGTATAGGTGTGCGGTTGATGGCGCGGCCTTTTATTTCCAGGTAGGCGCAGCCCGGTCTCAGCGTGAAGCCCACCATGCCCTTCTGGTGGAACATACGCTCCATCTCGTTGACCCATACCGTCACACTGCCGTCGGTATTCTCCTCGATGTCGCAGTCCACCTCCATGTAGGTCGAGGGACGGTGGTGCTGCGGCCAGTTGAACTCGATGCCGCCCGAAATCCACGGACCGGCAAGACCCACAAGCGCGGGTTTGATGACATGGTTGTAATACACGAAATCCCGCTGTTTGACTTTGTCATAGGCCCGCTGGATGCGGCCGCCCAGTTCGGGCAGAATCATCACTTTGAGGTATTCGTTTTCGAGCCAGACGGCCTTCCACTCTTTGTCTGTCTTCACGTCCGCCACTTTCTCGACGACGGCGTAGGGATATACCTTGCCGCATGAGCCCTGATAGACGCGATTATCCAGAAAAATCGGATTCTTCTCCGGTGCACCGCACTCGTAGGTGGGTATTGTCACCGTTTCTCTCCACGCTTTAACCATGATCCTATTTTATATTTAGGTATTTTATATTTTATATTAAAATTACTGCTCTCTAAACACTCAACTTTTTGAACTGACACTCAACTCAAATCCCTCAACTCTCAACATTCCGAGAACCCGCAAGACTCTCTTCCAGTTCTTCAAGGGTCTTGCTCTTGGTCTCGGGACAGCGGCGCAGCAGGAAGACGTAGGCGCTGAGGCAGATGGCCGAATAAATCCAGAACGAACCGCTACTGCCTAGCGCGGCGTTCATCGGGGGAAAAGAGTAGGTCAGCGTACAGCAGCCCACCCACAGGGCAAAGGTACATGTTGCCATGGCAATGCCGCGGATGCGGTGGGGGAAGATTTCCGACAGCAGAACCCAGGTAACGGGGCCCAGGGTCATGGCGTAGGTCGAGATGGCGGCTACCACCAGCACGGCCATCATTACACCTTCCACGTGGAAGAAGTAACAGGTGCCCAGAATCAAGTAGATGATGCCCAGTCCGCAACTGCCGATCAGCATCAGCGTCCGGCGGCCCCATTTCTCCACCGTATAGAGGGCCACGATGGTGAATATCACGTTGGCGATGCCCGTTATCACAATCTGGATGAACATACCGTCCACATCGAAGCCTGCTCCCAAGAAGATTTCCTGGGCATAGTTGAAGATGACATTTGTGCCGCACCATTGCTGGAACACGGCTATCACGATGCCCAACAGCAGCACGCCCCTGTAGCGGGGCTGGAAGAGCTCCTCCAATCCGGCTTTCACTTCAGCCCCTTCGCCTTGCGAGAGGCCCCCCTTTATCAGTTTAAATACGGGACTCTCCGGGATAAACCACGCCAGTACGAAGAACAGAACGGCAGGTACGCCCTCGGCCCAAAACATCCAGCGCCAGCCCGTCTGCACGTTCCACGTCGTCATGAGGTCGGCAGTAGCATCCACCGGTTCGGCTATCAACATGTTGGTCACCTGGGCTGCCAGAATACCCAGCACGATGGTCATCTGGTTTACGCTCACCAGTCGGCCTCGTACCTTGGCAGGCGATACCTCGGCAATATACATCGGCGAGACAGCCGAGGCGATACCGATGCCGATACCGCCTAAGAAACGTGCGATATTAAACATGGTGAAGTTATCGAACCAGCCTGTGGCCCATGCGCTCAGGGTGAAAAGCACCGAGGCAAAAATCAACAGCGGTTTGCGGCCGTAATGGTCGGCCAGCGCGCCGGCTGTGACTGCGCCGATCAGACAGCCCATCAGAGCTGTCGTCATCGCAAGACCCTGCATCAGCGGAGCGTCCGCAATGCCGAAAAACAGTTCATAGAAGGGTTTCGCGCCGCCTATCACCACCCAGTCATAGCCGAAGAGCAGACCGCCCATCGCCGACACCAGGCAGATAAAATAGATAAACCAAACGGATTTCTGATTGGCCATTGTTGTCAAAGTTTATTGGGTTTTATCGGATTTTCGGGTGCAAAGATAGCGGGTTTTTATGAAACAGAGGATAGAATTTTCTGATTTAAAAATGGATTATTTTATGATGCTCCGAATGGCAAAATCCCCGGTTTGGGTCAAAATTGTTGGTATAGAGGTGATATTCCGGACTTGAAATTCTCCATTTTTAAAATATTTTCTTATCTTTGCGGCGAATATGCACGAATTTGAACTGAAACTGAAGTCCGGGTTTTCCGGCGAAAGGTCCATTGTCCTCCCCAAGGCTGTCGTTGAGATGATGCAGAATGACCCCATTGTGCGTCACCTCTATGTCACCGACATCGGGTTCTATCCCTCGGCCGCCTACCACTACCGCGAGCGGCGGGAACCCATCTCCCAATATGTACTCATCATCGTACAAGAAGGGGAGGGGTGGTATCAGGTCAGAGGAGAACCGCGCCGACAGGTGGCTGCCGGCTCCTGTTTCCTCTTGCCGCCCGGCAAACCCCATGCCTACGGAGCCGCCAAGGGACGCCCCTGGTCCATCTTCTGGATGCACATCAGCGGCGACAATGCAGTCTGGTACGGCGATGTGCCTTCCGAGCCCATGAACCTGCAGCCTAATCTCTTCACCCGCATCAGCGACCGCCTCAATCTCTTCGACGAGATAATGAATACCCTCGACAATGGTTACAGCATTGAGAACTTGCGCTACATGTCCGGACTCCTCGTCTTCTTCCTGTCATCTATCCGCTACGTCAACCAGTACCGCCAGTTCTCGTCCGAGAAGGTGGACGGCACCGATGTCATCGAGACTACCGTACACTATATGCAGGAGAACCTGTCGCGCAAGATGACGCTTCAGGAGATGGCTGACTACACCGGCTATTCCGTGTCCCATTTCTCTGCCGTTTTCAAACAGCGCACCGGGCTTTCACCCGTTACTTATTTCAACCAGCTTCGCATCCGCAAGGCCTGCGACCTGCTCGTTTCCTCCGACATGACAGTCACCCAGATCTCCCACCGCCTCGGCATCGACGACCAGTATTATTTCTCCCGTCTCTTCTCAGAGAGCATGGGCATTTCGCCCAAGGAATACAGGCGGCAGCACCGTCCGTCCTGAACCGGATG
>CAJOOX010000093.1 GCA_905236195.1 uncultured Bacteroidales bacterium | reverse complement strand
CTCGAAAGTAGCTTCGACAAACAGGAACAAAGAGTCGCCAGACGCGATGCGCAGCAAGTCCGGATTGGTGAACGAGGACCCGTTCATGCCGTCCACATTCATGCGGAAGCCCGATGTCCCGGCATTTCTCAAGACAATGGACGAGAGTCGTATCTCCCCGCTATTGCGGTTGTAGAGCTTCAGTCCGTAGGTCTGCGACGAGTTGCCGGCCAACAACATCCCCACGTCCAGTGTATCGGCGGATACTTTGGGCTGGGCCGAGGTGCCGGTATCCAGGTCGTCGCTGCAGGCGGCGAACATCCACAGGGCTGACAGACAGATGAGCCAGAAGATATTTCTCATTGTGAAAGAGTTCTCGTAGTTTTTATTTGGTGACGACCAGTGTATAGCCGTCGCTGAGCAGGTAGGCTTTGTATTGCCTCAGGATATAATTGTTCTCGTTGGCGGGACCTTTGGTGGGAGCGGGCGAGCCCCAGAATATTGCCCCGAATTCCGATTCGCAGGTGGGGCAGACGGTGCTCATTTGGGATTCACCCATTTCGAGACGCTGTACTTTGGAGCCCGTATAACCCCCGGCATAGCAGTTGGGACAGGCAAGGTCGAATGCGAAAAAGTCGTTTCCTTCATAGTTCTGAAGGATGAGCAGCCCGCCGCGGGCAAGGGCATCCGCTGCCGTCAGGACGCGTTTGTCGTAAATCCGGACAAAGCCCCCGGGTGAGTTGAGCTGCGCCTGACCCTCGACCTGTCCCACAATGGCATTAATCGTTTCGATGTTGCAACTGTAGTTCAGATATCCCACCGCAGGGATGGGGCTTTCGTACACCGAGTCGGTACAGGCCCAAAGACACGTCAGCACAACGCCGAAAATCGCCTTCCGGAATCTCATGCTTTCAGCAATGCTTGGTAAGCCCGGTCAACCGACGGGAAGTCAAATCCGGAGATGACTTTGTCTATCAGGGCGGCCACGCGGTCGTTGCAGAGATTGCCGATGGAACCCTCGTGGGTGTGGCGGATGTCCTTGCAGGGTTTGAATTTACCGGCTTCTATGTCGAGACCCACTTTCTTGTAGGCATCGCGGAAGGGCATTCCATCGCTGGCCAGACGGTTTACTTCTTCGACTGAGAACATTAGGTCGTATCTCGGGTCGTCGAGGATGTGTTCGTTGACGGTGATGTGTTCGAGCATAAGTGTCACCATATTAAGACACTCGATAAGGCTGTCGAACGTGGGCAGGAATGTTTCCTTGATAATCTGCAGGTCGCGGAAATAGCCAGAGGGCAGATTGTTCGAGATGAGCATGATTTCCATTGGAACGCTCTGCAGTTTGTTGCATTTCGCGCGGGTGAGTTCGAATACGTCGGGATTCTTCTTGTGGGGCATGATTGAAGACCCTGTTGTGAAGGCATCGTGGAGCTTGATGAACCCGAAGTTTTGGGACGAGAACATGCAGGCATCGAAAGAAAGTTTGCTCAGGGTGGCTGCGATACCGCCCAGAGCCTGTGCTACGATGCGTTCAGTTTTGCCGCGACCCATTTGGGCATACACCACATTGTAGTCCATCGATTCGAAGCCAAGTAGGTCTGTCGTCATCTGACGCTTCAGCGGGAAACTGTTGCCGTAGCCGGCAGCCGAACCCAACGGGTTTCGGTTGACAACTTTGTAGGCTGATTTCAGTATTTCGAGGTCATCGACCAGTGATTCGGCATAGGCACCGAACCACAGACCGAAGCTCGAGGGCATAGCCACCTGCAGGTGGGTATAGCCGGGCATCAGCACATTCTTGTAACGTTCGCTCTGCTGCTGCAGCATCCGGAAGAGTTTGAGCGTCGCATCCGTCACCTCCCGTATTTTGTAGCGCATGAAGAGTTTCAGGTCCACCAGCACCTGGTCGTTGCGTGAACGTCCGCTGTGAATCTTCTTACCCAAGTCACCAAGACGGCGGGTGAGAAGCAGTTCCACTTCCGAATGGACGTCCTCAATGCCTTCTTCGATTTCGAAGTTGCCTGACTTGATGTCCTTGTAGATGTCGCGCAAGGCGTCCAGCAGGGT
The DNA here is from genome assembly GCA_905236195.1 of uncultured Bacteroidales bacterium. GTDB lineage: Bacteria > Bacteroidota > Bacteroidia > Bacteroidales > UBA3663 > Liminaster. The sequence continues at coordinate 12,830 of CAJOOX010000093.1, read as the reverse complement.
GGACAGTTCGTCGTCCGTCAGCATCCCGATGCTGTTGAGCATGGTGATGTGGGCCATTGACCCCAACACATCGTATGGCGCGAGATACATATCCATCTCACGGTCGCGGCCAATGGTGTATTTTTCAATATCGTGATCTACCTGTACGGATTTTTCCCACAGTTTCATAGTTCCTATTGTACAAAAGGGTTCAACTTAATAGGGGATGCGTGTCAGTGCGTCGGCAATCTTTTCGGCCAGACCTTCGATTTTGTCGCCCACCATGGGTTTGAGGAAGAAGGGGATGTCGGCCTCAAGGGTAACCCGGATTCTTGAGAGGTTGGGGTCTTTGGGCAGCATCTGGAGCCAGAGTTTCATATCGATGGGGGAGTTGGAGGTAGCGTACTTCACGAGTTTAAAGGGCTGTTTCTCGACAATGCTGACGGTGAGCGTCATCCCCATCGCATCAAGCGATGCCGATTCTTTGGTGAAGCGGATGCTGTCGAGCGAAAGCATGCCCTTCGAAGATTCCGAAATTTTCTGCTGTATCTCCTGACGCTTGTCTTCGGGGAGGCTGTCAAGTTTCTCCTGAAGGATGGAAAGGTCGGAGAGACGTTCGTAAACGGCCTCAGCGGGCGCGTTCACAATCTTGATGGAACTTTCGTATTTGGCCATTTCCAAAAGAATTTATTTCATCCAATTCTCAGGGTCATGACGCCACTGTTTCAGTACTTCGACGTCTGAATCCTGAATATATTTGTTCTCAAGGGCGGTGGCGATGAGTTCCTCGTAATTGGAGAGGGTGTAGAGTTCCACACCTGCCTTTGCAAAGGCTTCCGCAGACTGGGGGAAGAGGTAGGTGAAAATGGCCACCATGCCCATCACGTTGATGTCGGCGGCACGGAGGGCGTCAACCGCCTGGAGCGAGGATTTGCCAGTCGAGACCAGATCTTCGACTACTACCACGTTCCAGCCTTTCTCGAAGTATCCCTCAATCTGGTTGCCCATACCGTGATCCTTCGGAGCCGAACGGACGTAGATGAACGGTACGCCCAACAGGTCGGCAACCAGTGCGCCTTGGGCGATGGCGCCCGTCGCAACGCCGGCAATACAGTCCACCTTGCCGAACTGCTGGAGTATCGTTGAGGTAAGACCCGTGCGGATAGCTGACCGTATCTCGGGGTAGGAGAGGGTTTTGCGATTGTCGCAATAGATGGGTGACTTCCAGCCGGAGGCCCATGTGAAGGGCTGCTGGGGTTGCAATTTGACGGCCTTGATGGCCAAAAGCTTTTCAGCAATCAGTCGTGCTAATGTTTTCATATTCTTCGTTTTATTTCGTTTTTAATCTGGCTGCAAAGATAACGAAAAATACGGATATGGCAAAATATTAGGTAAAGTTTTTAACTTTATTAGGCTATTTCGTCATCCCAAGGGTGAGAAAACTGAGTCTGAGACGCGGAATTGTGCTCAAAATGTCGGCACAGGCCGAGAGTGTGGCGCCCGAGGTGAGCACATCATCGATGAGCAGTACGTGGTGTCCCTCCAGTTTTTCTGGATGTTTGATTTTGAAGGTCCTGTTCACATGGCCGAGACGTTCTTCGAAGGTGTGACGTACTTGCGAGTCGGTGTATTCCGACTTGCGGAGCAGGTGTGTGTCCATAGGGATGTTCCAGACTTCCGACAGGGCTTTGCCCACAGGGATTACCTGGTTGTAGCCTCGTGTCATCAACCGTCGCCAATGGATGGGAACGGGCACGATGAGGTCAATGTCATAGGGCCAGCCTTGGGTTTGAAGTTCCAAGGCGGCAAGGCATCCCAGGTCGTAGTTCACCCAGAGACGTCCCTTGTATTTGGCGGCTTGGATCAGCCGGGCAAAGTCGTTGCCCGACCGGTAGAAACAGAAGGAGGCGCCGTGTTCGTACCGGAACCGCCCGAACAGCCGTTCGTCGGCCGGATTCTCCTCTTTCCAATGGGGCAGACGCGGCAGTTGGGCGATACAGTGCAGACACAGCGTTTTCTCCTCCCTCAACAGCGTGCGTCCGCATATCTGGCAGGTGCGGGGAAGAAACAGGTCTTTCAGGTCGGCTACCCAGGGGTACATGTCTTGTTGTCAGGGAATCAGAGAGTCTCGAGGACTTTGCGCACCAAAGTGCTTTCGAAGCCGCGCTGTGCTCCGAAACGCTGCAGTTTGGCATAGTCTTGGGGACTGAGCGGGCGTGACATCTCCCGGGCTTTCTCCCGCAGCATGCCGGTCAGGGTTTCCTGGTATTTGCAGGGGTTGACGAGTTCGTTTAAAACCTCATTTATCAACACTGTGGATATCTGCTTCAGCTGGAGTTGATAGCTGATTTTGGTTCGACCCCAGTGCTGGTACTCCAGTTTGTCGTGAATGAAGGCGCGTGTGAAACGTACCTCGTCAATGAAATTTTCGCTTTTCAGCCAGTCGATGATGTGCTCTTCGTCCTCGTGGTTGTCGAGCCCCCAGGAGCGCAGTTTTTCGCGTACTTCGTGTACGCAATGTTCTGATTTCGAACAGTAGTTTGCTGCTTTTTTCAATGCAGCGTCGGCGGTAATGGTTTTCTTTGTCATATGTTGTTTTTGAACAGTTTCTGAGAGTTTGTTAATCAGGGGATAAATGCTCTGACCATGCGGTTTTTTTCATACATGTCCTGACGTACGATGATGTCGGTATAGCCCGACTGGTCCAGTAGCAGACGGACCTCGGTCCCAAAGTTCTCGTTAATCTCGAGATATAGTACTCCGCGATGATTCAGATGCTGCTTGCCGTAACGGGCAATGGCGCGGTAGAACAGCAGCGGGTCGCAATCGGGGACGAAGAGCGCCATATGCGGTTCGTGGTCGAGCACCGTCGCACTCATGTCCTTCGCTTCGGATTCGCAGACGTAAGGCGGGTTACTGACGATGATATCATGACGTTCATAACGTGGCGCTGACAGTGAATAAGTCTCGTCCGGATTGTGGATATCCTGGTGAATATTGAGGTCGTCCTCGGGCTTGAGTATGTCCATGTGGATGAAGTCTATGTTCTTGGCACCCAGCGATTCTGCGTTCGCTTTGGCCACCTTCAGCGCCGCTGTGGACAAGTCTGTGGCGCTGATGTTGATATCTTTGAATTTCAATGCCAATGTGACGGCAATACAGCCGCTGCCAGTGCCGATATCCACAATCGAACGGACCGGACTGTGGAAAACCTGGACAATATCGTTGATAACCCAGTTGACGAGTTCCGCCGTCTCGGGCCGGGGAATCAGGGTGTCGCGGTTCACTTTGAACTTGCGGCCCATGAATTCAGCATAACCCAGTACCTGCTGTACGGGGATGCCTTGCGCCAGTTCCACAGCACAACTCATGAGCCGGAGCCGGATGTCCGCATCGAGGGTGTCGGTCCGGTGCATCAGGTAGTCGTTGCGTGTCCAGCCGCACACACCCTCCACCAGCATCTCGATGATGGCGTTCCTCTCTCTTTCGTCGTAGAGCGGAGAGAGAGTGTTGCGGAGCAAGGGTAATATTTTTAGCATGTTGCAAAGTTAGGAAAAACAAACGAAATATCCAAATTTTTTTGTAGAAAAATGCAAATTCAGGTGCTATAAAATCTAAAAAAATCACTTTAGTCACTTAATTTCATTAAAAAAGTCATAAATCCGGACCTTTCTTAGCGGTTATCTGAAAGATTTTCCGTAAATTTGCGCCGGCTTTTAGTCGATTTTTCAGAAAATGAATATAAAACGAACATATTTTCTGCCCGTTTTTGCGTCAGTCGTTTTGCTGATGTCTTCCGCCCTCACTTCATGTCTGGGGGATAGCAACAGCAATGAAGTGATTGTGACCAACTACTCGAATGCGACCGTCAAGACTTTCTCGTTCAACAGTAACGACAGTGTCTGCACGGGTCTTGCATCCTACGCCTTCACGATTGACCACTACGGTGCTTCAGACCCGGCGCTCATCGCCAAATGGCCGGGCGCAGGCATCATCTTCAACAGCGACTCGCTCCCCGTGGGCTCCGTTCCCGACACCATCGAGGTCGAGATGACCTATTCTTCTCCCTCTGCGGTGATGTTCTATCACTATGATGCGTCGGCCAACCTGGTCGATTCGGTCGATTTCACCGAGAAGCAGAAGGTCAACTTTTCCCCCTATGCCACTACGGTGCTCCGTCTTACGGCCTACGACAAACAGACGACCAAGGACTATATCATCAAGGTCAATGTCCACAAGACTGTCGGCGACACCATCCGCTGGGGCATGCTGAGCGAAAACCTGTTCCCCGGTTTGGGGGATGTCATTGCCTTGCGTGTCGATACCATTGGCAATACCTTCTACGCGCTTGCCGCAACCGCAGATTCCAGCGTGTGGTATTCCGAATGTGAGATGAATTATCCCCTCGACGCATGGACCGATCCTGTCCGTGTAGGAACGATGCAGACACTCAATCCCGCCACGCTTTGGAGTTGGAACAGCCGGCTCTGCTGTGTGGGACTGGACGGAGAGTTGCGTTACAGCACCGACGGCCAGAACTGGAACAGAGTCCTCAATACCGGCGCTCTCAAGTTCTGCAACCTGCTGGGTTTGCAGTTCAAGGCCTACGGCGCAGCATCGGATTCCATCCGGGCCATCACCTTCGGGGAGGACGGCCGTTACTACTTCGCAGCCGCAACCGGTATCGACGAGCCTTGGACGGTGGGCGACGAGGTGCCTGACGGCTTCCCTCTTGTGGGCTATACGCGCCCCATTTCCATGCCCGCCGTACCTCAGCGTGGCAACCGTACTTCGCGCATCTACATAGCGGGCGGACTCACCTATGCAGGCAAGTGCACGTCGTCCACCTGGTGTTGCGACGGTACCGAGTGGGCCGAATTTGTCCAGAACTCGCTCCCCGTTATGCATGATGCGGCCGTTATTCCCTATTGCACCGATACCGACGAACCTGGCACGCTGTGGCTGATGTCGCCCGGTTCGGGGATGGACGGCATACTCTATTTCTCGGAGGATAAGGGTGTCACCTGGAAGACGCTGGCAAAGGAATATGCTTCCTATGCCGACGTGGATAATATGGGCCTCGATGTGTGTCCGTCGATGTATTTCGATCCCAACGACTATCGAATCTACATCTTCGAGCTCGACAGCGACAGGTGCGTACGGCTGGTGTCTGGGCAGCTCACCAAACTCACCTTCCAACACCGCCGTTAAATGAAGGCTTTCGCTCTTTGTCTGGGGTTTGTGGCTGCGATGTGTCTGCCCTCCGTTGCCGGTGCCCAGAGCGGCGGCTCGGAGAACAAAGAGTATATGTATGAAATCGGAGCGGGCGGCGGTATCAGTTGGGCCTATGGTGATGTCAACCACAGCAGCCTCATTGCCAATCCCTCATGGGCAGCCGACCTGTTGTTCCGCTATAACTGGACGCCACGCTGGGCTTTCGCCGTCGATGTGTCTTCGTTGGGTCTCAAGGGCGATACTCGCAACTACTCCGATGTCTATCCCGGAGGTGCCGACTACAGGTTCAACGCCCGGCTTTGGGAACTGTCGGTCCGTCCGGAATTCCATTTCTGGAACTATGGCTGGGCATCCGACTATCGCGAGAAACGTCGCATCGCTCCCTTCCTCACCCTGGGCCTGGGGTTCGGTTATGCCCGACGCAGCACCGATATGTGCAAGAAGTCGGCCATAGCGTTCACCATCCCTATCGGCGGCGGCTTCAAGTGGAAGATTGCGCCCCGCTGGAACGCACAGCTCACCGCATTGTGGACCAAGGCTTTCAGCGACAATATCGACGGTATCGACGACCCCTACGGCATCGATTCGGGGGCTCTCCAGAATACCGACTGGACCGGACAGATTATGCTGTCTGTAACGTTCGACTTCAAGGAACGTTGTTTGGAATGTAAAAATCAGCATTCGCTGTATTAATATAATTATGGTATATAAATACCGAGTAGTCAAATAGTAAAATCGTCAAATAAGAATACAATGAGTTATTTAGATCAAATAGACCCCAGACGGGTGCCCCGGCACGTGGCTATCATCATGGATGGCAACGGACGTTGGGCAAAAAGCCAGGGACAGCCGCGCAGCGCGGGGCACCAGGCCGGAGTGAAATCCCTCCACGAGACCCTTCGCGGCGCGAAGGAGGCCGGAGTGAAGTATCTCACCGTCTATACTTTCTCGACTGAGAACTGGAACCGTCCCCGGCAGGAGGTGGAGACGCTCATGAATCTCATGGTCTGGGCCATCGAACAGGAGACGCCCGGCATGATTGAGAACGGAGTGAGCCTGCAGGTCATCGGCGACATGAGCCGTCTGCCTGAGAATACACGTCAGCGTCTTCAGAAGTGCATCAGCGACACCGCCGCAGGCAAGGTCATCACCCTCATCCTGGCCATTAGTTATTCCGCCCGCTGGGAAATCACACGCGCTGCCCGCCAATTGGCCGAAAAGGTTAAGTCCGGCAAGATGAAGGCCGACGAGATTACCGAGGACGCCGTTTCCGCCCAGCTCACCACCATAAACTATCCTGATCCGGATCTCCTCATCCGTACAGGCGGTGAGGTGCGTATCTCCAACTATCTGCTTTGGCAGATTGCCTATGCCGAACTCTATTTCTGCGATACCTATTGGCCCGAATTCGGTCCCGAAGATCTCTACAAAGCCATTGTGGAGTATCAGAGCCGCGAACGCCGTTTCGGCAAAACATCCGAGCAGGTGTCTGATGAAACAAAGTAACACGAATGCAGAAAATTAAGATTCTATTACTCCTCTTCCTCGCTGTCTTTGCCTTCCAGGCCAAGGCACAGGAGCCGGCCGACACGATATTCAACCCGACGGTCAACCACAACGCTACAACGCCTCGCAAATACACCATTCGCGGCATCCGCGTGGTGGGTGCCGATAACTATGAGGATTATGTGCTCATCGGTTTCTCCGGCCTCTCGGTAGGACAGCAGATTTCCGTGCCCGGCGATGAAGTTACCAATGCGATACGCCGTTTCTGGCGTCAAGGTCTCTTCAGCGACGTCAAGGTTACGCTCGAAAAGGTTTACGGCAACGAATGCTGGATCCTGATTGAGCTCAAGATGCGACCCCGTATCAGCGCCATCGAATATGACGGCGTGAAGAAGAGCGAACGCGAAGACCTCGATATCCAGATCGGTATGGCCAAGGGTTCGCAGGTAACCCCCAATATACTCGACCGCGCCAAGAAACTCATCAAGCGTTATTACGACGACAAGGGCTTCAAGAATGCCGATGTCGAAATCTATCAGGAGGATGATCCGGAGGCCGGCGACAACCTCGTGCGCCTCACCGTCTTTGTCGACAAGCACGAGAAGGTCAAAATCCATGCCCTCAACATCACAGGTCTCGATACCTGGGATTCAATCGGTGTCAAGTGGTTCCCCCTTAAGAAGGACTACATGACCTATCGCAAGGCCAACCGCGCGATGAAGAAGACCAATGCCGCCTCCAAGTGGTATAATGCCTTCCGTGCCAAGAAATTCGTGCCCGAGAACTACAAGAACGACAAGAAGGCTCTCCTCGACAAGTTCTATGAGCTCGGCTATCGCGATGCGCGCATCATTTCTGATTCGGTCATCCCCTACGACGACAAGCACGTCGATGTCAATATTCACCTCTCTGAGGGGCGCAAGTACTACATACGTTCCATCTCCATTGTGGGCAACAGCGTCCACTCCACCGAGGAACTCATGCGCTATCTGCAGATGCAGCCGGGCGATGTTTACAACCAGACCAAACTCGAGAAACGTATCAACGGCGATGACGACGGCATCCAGACACTCTACATGGACGACGGTTATCTCTATTTCAATATGGTGCCCGTCGAAATCAATGTCGAAAACGACAGCGTCGACCTCGAACTCCGTGTGTCGGAGGGTATTCAGGCCCACATCAATCGCGTGACCATCAATGGAAACGACCGTCTTTACGAACACGTCGTACGCCGTGAGCTCCGTGTGCGTCCGGGAGAGCTCTTCTCCAAGTCGGATCTCATCCGCTCGGCCCGTGAGCTGGCCCAGACCGGACACTTCGATCCCGAGAAGATGAATCCGCGTCCCATGCCCAACGATGACGGTACGGTGGATATCATCTTCGACCTCGAGTCGAAGGCCAACGACCAGGTCGAGTTCTCGCTCGGCTGGGGTTCGACGGGCCTCATCGGCCGTGTCTCGCTCAAACTCACCAACATCTCGCTCATGGACCTCTTCCACCGCGAACGTTATCGCGGCATCATTCCCCAGGGCGAGGGCGAACAGCTCACCATCTCGGCCCAGTCGAATGCCAAGTACTATCAGTCCTACTCCGTCTCCTACGTGCGTCCCTGGTTCGGCGGCAAGCGTCCCAACACGCTCTCCTTCTCGGCCTATTTCTCACGTCAGAGCGACATCAACTCCAATTATTATAACTCCTCCTATTATAATAATTACTATAACAACTATTACGGCGGATATTACGGCAACTACGGTTCCGGCTACGGCTCCAACTACTACGAGTACGCCATCGACCCCGACAAGTCGATCATGCTCATCGGTGCTTCGCTGGGCTTCGGCAAACGTCTCAACTGGCCGGATGACTTCTTTACCCTCCAGACGTCGCTCAAGTATCAGCTCTACATCCTCAACGAGTGGCAGTACTTCCCCGTTCAGAACGGTACCTCCAACTCCATCTCGCTCCAGGCTGTCGTGTCGCGTAACTCCATCGACAATCCCTACTTCACGCGCCGGGGTTCGTCCTTCACGCTCGAACTGGAGGCTACGCCGCCCTATTCGCTCTTCGAGGACAACGACAAACTGGCTTCCCAGCCCAAGTACTCCAAGGACAAACTCCGCTGGCTCGAGTTCTATAAGGTGAAGTTCTCGACCAAGACGTTCACTCCGCTAACTTCGGGCAACCATACCCTCGTGTTCCACACACGTTCCGACTTCGGTTTCCTGGGCCACTACAACCCCAACAAGGTGTCGCCTTTCGAGAGCTATTACATGGGCGGTGACGGCAACTCCTACTACTCGTCGTCCTATATCACGGAGTATATTCCTCTGCGCGGCTACGAGAACGGAGCCCTCACGTCATCCTATAGCGATGTGGCTACCACCTATGCCCGACTGGTGGCCGAGCTCCGTTATCCCTTCATGCTCGAGTCTTCATCGACCATCTATGGTCTCCTCTTCGCCGAGGCCGGTAATGCCTGGACCGACATTAAGTACTTCAACCCATTCGCCCTCAAGCGTTCGCTGGGTGCCGGTGTCCGTATCTTCCTCCCGATGATCGGTATGCTCGGCATCGACTGGGGCTATGGTTTCGACGATTGTTTCGGTTCGTCCTCCAAGGGCGGTTCCAACTTCCACTTCGTCATCGGTCAGGAATTTTAAATTATCCACCCCATCCATCCCATCCCGCCCATTAACCCCATTAACTCCATAAATAGAAAAAATGAAAAAACTGATTCTATCCCTGCTCCTCGTCCTCATGGGAACCTCAGGAGCCTTCGCCCAGAAGTACGCCCTCATCGACATGGACTACATTCTGAAGCAGATTCCTCAGTATGAAATGGCCAACCAGCAGCTCGATCAGATCTCGAAGCGCTGGCAGCAGGAGGTCGAAGCTCTCGCTTCAGAGGCAGAGACCATGTATAAACAGTATCAGGCTGATATGGTATTCCTCACTGCCGACCAGAAGACTGCGCGCGAGGAGGCCATCGTCAAGAAGGAGAAGGAGGTGCAGGACCTCCGTCTCAAGTACTTCGGTCCCGAGGGCGAGCTTTACAAGAAACGCAATGCCCTCGTCGGACAGATCCAGGATGACATCTACAACGCTGTCAAGGAAATCTCCGAACGCCAGAACTACGCAATGGTCATCGACCGCGCATCGGCCGAAAGCATCATCTTCGCATCGCCCAAAATCGACATCTCCAAGGAGGTGCTCAAGAAGTTGGGCTATTGATGGCAGAATCCCCATCCCGCCCATAATCCCCATTCACCCCATAAAAATCAATTAATAATCAACAAATATAACAACAGAAAACAATGAAGAAACTATTGCTTTTTGCAGCCTTGGTGCTCATGCCCCTTGCTGCATCTGCCCAAATGAAATTTGGCAACGTTAACACCTCCCAGATTATCGAGGCTATGCCCGAGACCACCCAGGCTCAGAAGGAACTCGAAGACCTCCAGTCCAAGTACGAGAGCGAACTCTCCAAGATGGGTGACGAGTATCAGAAGAAGGTGTCTGATTTCCTCGCTGTACAGGATTCTCTCGCCGAGAGCATTGCACGTGCCCGTGCCGAGGAGATTGATCAGCTCCAGCAGCGCATCCAGAACTTCCGCGAAATGGCTGCCAAGGATATGCAGACCCAACAGCAGCAGAAGATTGCGCCCATCATCGAGAAGGTCAACAAGGCCATCCAGGCCGTTGGTGAAGAGAACGGCTTCACCTATATCTTCAACCTCGACGGCGGTGCTCAGGTCGTTTATTTCTCGCCCGCTCAGTGCACCGATGTCAATCCCCTCGTGAAGGCTAAGCTCGGTCTCAAATAATCAATTTATAATACAAAAAAAGCGACAGATTTGGGAGTTCTTCCTGAATCTGTCGCTTTTTTTTGTTCTGCTGTTTTATACGAATCAGTTGGTCCGGTTCTGGGTGATAATGGCATCAGCCGATTCCATTATCTCATCGAGAGTACCGTCTCTGACAACAACCTTTCTCTCCCCGTTTACCAGATATAGGGCCGGCAGGGTCGGGAGGAAGAAATGATTGGAGACATCGGGGTTGCTGAAGATGTCGATGTAGATTACCTGAACAGGAGACGAAGCGGGGAATGCCGACTTTATCTGCGGCAGCATATCATTGCAGCGGTCGCATGACGGGTCGTAAAACACAATCAAAGTGACGCTTGTTATGCACTCGTGGAGATATTTCCCCTGGCCTTGTCCGTCCTGAAACCAACAGTCGGAAACCATCATCCCGACGTGGTTGCCGCTCAATTGCCGGAGCAGAAATCTCCGCTGGGGTGACGGCGGCAATGCATTAAGCAGAATGCTATATACGCGGTCATTCCAGACGGGAGAGTCTCGGTCGGAAAGATAGCGTTCCATGAGGGTTTCGAAAAACGTCAGCTGCCGGCTGTCACAAGCCACACTGTCGGCAAAGACGGTGGCTGCCATACATGCAGTCTTTTCATCCGCCGCCCGCATCAGCTGGACAAAGTCCACAAATCCCTGCTCGCCTACAGTCCGGTTGTATGCGGAACTGTCGTCAAAAGCATAGTTCTCCCAAAATCGGGAAAGCATGTAGGGCAGCCGTTCGCCCTGCTCCAAACTGTCGGGGATGTCGGGGTAGGGGAAAGGAGCTGCCTCCTGCGACTGGATTGCCGGAGCCGTAGTGAAAAGCAAGAGTGATATCAGCCGGAAAATGATGCGGTGTCTCATTCTTCCCGTTTTCCGATATTAACATCAGTCGAACCGGTGACGATAGCCTGATTGCCGCCGCCATAGACATTACCACGGATGTCGACACCAATAACTTTGTATTTCTTGTAGTAGATTGTGCCCTCTGCGGCAGTGCCCGTTGCCTCTGTATAAGTATCTCCGCTCTTCGTATAGCAGTCTGCAGGCAGTGTATCACCCACTTTGAAAGACTTGGTCAAGTAGATGTCTTCACCCACCGTAGTCCCGATGTTGACATGTGTATCTCCCTTGACAGGTGCTGCGTTGCCCCCTCCGAAGACATTGTTGACTGCTCCAATCTTTGTTTTGGTGTGTGCCGGCAGGATGACCTCGTGTCCTCCGACGGTAATGGTTTTGCCCTTGAAGCCGCTGTCGTTGAAATCCCCCGTTGTGGGGTAGTTGTCCGGATCTCCTAGGGCCTCACTGATGTTCACTGTAGGACTGGCAACCATCAAGGCACCTTCACCATAGCCGCCGCCATAGATAGAACCGATGCTAGTGAACGAGCGAACGTTGACCTCCGGGTCTCTGGAAGGATCCTCACCCGAGGTTTTCGGAGTGCCGTCATCATTGTAGCCATAGATGGAGTATGCTGCGAGGTTGCCGCCGCCATAGAGTTCACCGATGATGATGGGACGACACCCCACCTCCTGGATGTTCACGGTGATGGAACCATCAATCGTACCACTGAGGTTGTTACCACCAAACACACGGTCGAAGGTGCCGTTAGTAATAGTCAGTGTGACATCGTCGTGTATGTCTGCAGCCTCAGCTCCACCATAAACTTCCTTCAAGCCAGGAATACAGGCCATCAGCAGCTTTGCCTCAGCATCCATCGCTGCACTCTTGCCACCACCATATGCCTCATCCACGCAGAATTCACAACCACTGTTCTCATCCAGCAGGGTCACTGCCGTCTGTCGCACGTTACCCTTGGTGTTAGAACCACCGAAGACGCGGTGTATCGTACCACCATAGACATTGATGGAAGCCTGACCTGTGCCATAGACGATAGCACTGCCTTCTGCTGTTCGTTCTTCCTTCGTGTCATAATCAACACTATCCTTGGCTACCCACTTGTTCCCGTCTTTCTCATAAATGGTATAGTTCTTATAACCTACGTTGGCTCCAGGGTTAGGTCTTCCGTCTGGTAGGTTGTCAAGACCATTACCACCACCGAAGAGTTCTTCAATCTCGTAGGTGCCATTGACGGTCACATTTGTGGCAGGTGTAGAAGCAGCATTACCACCACCATAGACTGTTTGAATACTGGTAAGTCCGCAACCATCAATGATGACATTGGTTGAATTAGTGGTAGTCTTGCCTCCAGCAGGTTCGTAGGCAGCCAAATTACCACCGCCATAGACGGCTTTCACG